>JANOUF010000118.1:0-4428 GCA_031416685.1 Bdellovibrionales bacterium | reverse complement strand
TTCCATGACTTCGACTACGTGCTGAACGACGTCGATCCCACGGTAACCTTGCTCGAGCAAGTTATGACCCTCATTTAAAATTTGTAGCAAAACTTTGCTTTGAGCAGCGCTTGCTTTGTAACCGACACCGCCGTGTACCATCAGAGTAAAATTCTTCTGGGCTTCACAGCGCGCACTACTTTGCGCAGCTTCAATTGGTGGAAGGACTTTCGGCACGGGCGGCGCCGGCACTTTGGAGTGGGCACAACTCGAGAAAATCAAAGCAAACACGCTAATTTTTTTCATACAGCTCCAACATTTATCCAACAATGACCCACCATTTAACAACCATTGACCCACGACCTGAATTACCACCAAAACTTTTGCTTTGGCATTGCTCCCCGCTTGTACCACGCTGACTTCAAACGAAGAAATCGTCTTCGCGACGATCGCATTTTTTTATGAGGCATCTTCAACAAATACTTTTCTGCTTTGTACTGATTGCTTCGACCCATCCGCCAATCACTACCGGTCTCGTCAAGATGAGCGAATTGGTAAGATTTAATTCTACCGGTGTCATCTACGTACGGATCAAAATAGCTCCACGCAAGATCTCGAATACTTCGATAAACTGGAGCGCGGCCAGCAAGACCACGTTCTCGTGACCGACCAATCGCTCCCCACTTGCCGTTTTTCTTAAAAATAAACAAGACATGATCAAGGCCATCAATACTCTCAAGACTTACAACCAACGGTGGGTATCCCCGATATTCTAAAATTGCCGCCGCAACAAACGCGGCTTCCATACAATGAACCGAGCCCAATTTGATCGCCGATTGCGCCGAGCGCATCGTATCACCCTTATTGTACTCAAGCGTATGGATATAGCGCTGAACTTGGCGAGGGTTCTTGAGTTTTTTTGCAAGCTCTGCGATGGTTTTAGCCATAACTTAAAGCTTAAGCGGGCCGAGCAAAGACGTGCAATGAACATCTTGTATGAAGACCAATACTTTTTCGCAATCGACAAACCGAGCGGATTTTTCGTGCATCCGCCGGAGACGTCTCGCTACCCGGTCCCGCCCGAAAAAATCTGCACTTTTGAATTAGGCCGCCAAATGGGAGAGAAGGTTTATCCAGCACACCGGCTCGATGCGCCGACCAGTGGCGTAGTGTTGTTTGCGAAATCCCAACGGTACGTTCGAGAACTTAATCGTTTATTCCAAGCCCGTGAAATGCAGAAGACTTACACTGCAGTCGTGCGTGGTTTCGTTGAGGAACAGGGTTCTATCGAGCTACCACTTGAAATCGCAGGTTTTGAAAATCTAATCGATGCACAAACAATGTATCGTCGAGTTGCAACCACTGAGTTCCCCATTGCGGTCGGCAAGAAATATCCGACTGCGCGCTACTCGCTCGTTCAAGTTGAACCCATAACAGGACGCTGGCACCAGATACGTCGGCACTTTGATAGAATCGCACATCCGCTTTTAGGCGACATTGAGCATGGCGATTCACACCACAACCGTTTTTTTCGAGATCACTTAAAAATTTCGGGCCTTTGTTTGCGAGCCATGAGACTCGAGTTCACTCATCCGTGGTCGCAATCGAAAATCACGATCAATGCTCCCGAAGATGATAAATGGAAGAAGATCTTCGATCTTTTCCAAGAAAGAGATTTGGACATATGAAAGCAGTCGTTCAGCGCGTGAAAAAAGCGAGCGTTAGTGTGGATGGAGAAGTGATCTCGTCGATCGAAAATGGATTGCTGACATTGCTGGGTGTTGCAAAGGGCGATGACGAACAAAAACTGAAAAAGCTCATGGAAAAAATCTGCGCATTGCGAATCTTTGAAGATGAACAAGGAAAGATGAACCTTTCACTCAAAGATCGCGGAGGTTCGCATTTAATCGTTTCGCAATTCACTTTACTTGGAGATACGTCAAAAGGTGCACGCCCGAGCTTCATCAATGCAGAGAGCGCAGAGCTTGCTCGCGCAATGTATGAGCGTGCGCTAATTGTTAGCTCTGAACTTGGCGTTCCGACGCTCGGTGGAAAATTCCAAGCTCACATGGAAGTCAGTCTCGTAAATGACGGACCTGTGACGATCCTCTTCGAGATTTAGTGACGAATTGACCCGATATTTGTCCATCTGTTCATATTTGTCTCAGTCGTAGACATCGCCCCCCTATCCATAGGCTCAATAACTTTATGGAAGGGGGCCAAATGTTCAATTCATTGAAGATAACTTTAGTTACGCTTACGTGCGCATTTGTATTCGCTGGCTGTGCGAAGTCGGACGACGCTCCTTCGATTATGGAAGAAATGGATCCGATGGATCCATCTGCAGAAACTCTTCTCGACATTCTCGACAAAGAACACGAAGAGGCAACTGGCCAACCTTCACGCATTGGCCCTGATCCTGGTCGCGCAAAACTAAAATGCTCGCGCGAAAAATGTAAAGTGTGGGCGCTCGTAGATAAATCAGAGCAACGAATGTATCTCTATATCGACGGAATCGAACGCGCGATTTGGACAATCTCGACCGGAAAAGAGGGCCATGAAACGCCCGACTTCGATCGCCATCCGAGCGGGCGAATCTACGACAAATATACTTCAAGCAAGTATCCCGAAGGCGATTACAACGGTCTCGGCAATATGCCTTACTCCGTTTTCATTGAAGGCGCCTACGCGATCCACGGCACGCCAGACTACAATTGGCCTAAGCTAGGACAACCGCGCTCAAAAGGATGCGTGCGCATGCATCCCCGCCACGCGGAATCCTTTATTCAAATGGTCAGAAAAGCCGGCATCCGCGCCGTCTGGATCACCGTCGAACAATAGCCCAACGGTGCGCCGTTTGGTTTAGGCTTCGGCCAGGGTGTGCGAAGGTGAGGAGTTTTGCTCAACCGCATATTTTTGCTCAACGACAATGATCGGTTGAGTTGGTACTGATGCGATTACCGATTTGTTCTCGCGCGCGTCGAGTGCTTTTGCTGCGTTCACTACGCAGAACTGCATAACACCGAAAAACGTAAGAATCGCATACGCCGTCGCGACTTCGCCAACTCCGCACGCCATACCGGTTAGCAACGCGTAGAACAGCGACATACCGACTGACTTACTATCGAACTTCACTCTGAAGCGAACGAGTGCAATAGCAGCACCGATTGCGAACGCGCGAGCGAGGTTGTTATTTACGAGAAGCATTACGCCCGTCATACCAAAACTTAAGAACAACACGTTTGATGCGTTCAAAAGAATCTCAGCCGACGACATTGCCTTACCATTTTCTTTTTTCGAATTTTGGCTCGTCCACACTAAGATCAACATCAAGACAGCGCCGATCAGCGCCGAATGACCTAGGTACTCGAGTTCTTGCGGGACCGAAATGTTCTGCATTGGTGCATCGCTCATAGCATTAACAAATGGATTCATTACTTCTCCAAAAGATGATTAACGATTGAGTAGCAATACTTAGAGAAGCTCACTCGAAGAGCGCTCATCGCGTTCATTTCAAGATTGAGCCAGTTCGGCATCGTTCCTGCGTGTTTCACTTCAACAACGACATAGTCGCCGTCGGTGAAACGATCGTGCATAGCTTGTGCTTTTTCGAAAAATGGAGCCTTTAAAATCTCCTTAGCTTCCCCGCGGGATACCGAGTTCAAAATCTCAGCTTGGATTTTGTCGTCGATCGTGACCCGTAGGCCGTTCTTCTCAAAAGCACGACGCTCATAACGAACGCGGCAAAGAGGACGCATCGAGAAGCGAGTGATCGCATCGTTCACGAGTTCACGCTTAACGATCGCTTTTTCTTTTGTATCTGTGACTGGCATTGGCTTTCCGCAGAAGAGCGCGCGATGTTCTGCGCTTTCAACTTTCAGCCTAAATTTTTGGCAAACGCCGCCACTCTTGGTCTTCATCTCAAGGTGGACAGGCTCGGTTTTAGCCGGCCAAACACCGTTTGGACCGTACCGACGAAGGCGAATTTTGAACTTCGTTTCGTTGCGGAAATGGTCGCAAAAAATCTGGAGCGAACTTGAGTCAAAGTACACCGATTCAATGGCATTGAACTTGGTGCCTGGCTCATAATAACTAGGTTCAAGCTCTCGGTCTAAGAGCTCTAAAATACGAGGCAATTCCGTTCGCGGAAGCAAAAACTTGTCTTCCACACGGCGGAATAATTCAACACTGTCAGACTCCGATGAGCTTTCACCTGCAATCGCGAAAGCTACGCTACTAAATTGGCTGTTACGTCCGAACTGATAGTCCATTTATGGCCCTCCTCATGAAGGTTTCCCTTCAAAAGCCGACCAGACATTTAACACACAATGTTAAAGACAGAAACTGTCAGATTCCGAATGTAATTAATCACGTTACCTTTTTTCACAGGCCATCAAGAGACCCAAGGTAGTGGTCCCGCGACCCCTCACCCAAAGTTCGATGCCGACG
>JANOUF010000117.1:0-9392 GCA_031416685.1 Bdellovibrionales bacterium | reverse complement strand
GTCCAGTGTCAGTAAGCAGTCCGGCTACAGTGACTGAACAGTTCACCGTTCGGTGACTGTTACTGGACCGTATACGGCCACAGGACTGATTCTGATTCTCTCGACTGCTCCACTGCTCACTGCATTTCCTCTTTAGTGTTTATGGGTTAGATGATCGTCCCAGACTGAGACACTCCCCGAGACACAAAATCAGCAAATAGCCCTTATATTTAGAGCGTTTTGTGCCGAAAAAGAACGAGTATGGTGTCTCACAGAAAACCGAACAAATTCATCGTCTTTACCTTGATTGCTGCTCTGCTGTTTTTGCCAGCCATGGGCACGGCGAAATCCCAGAAACGAAAGCTCAAGCTCCCTGCTCCATTTCATGCACGCGAACTGAAGATTGGCGGCAAAACATATTTAGCGCATGAAGCATATGATCGTCTCGGCAGAGTTCGCTACAGCGTTCTCACTGGGCCCAACTATTATCATAAACTCGTCGACAGAAATCTCGACGGCACAGCAGATGTTTGGGAAGTAAAAAAAGGCAACAAGCAATTCGTCGCTCGTAATCCATACCGAGGACGCTTTATGCTCCTCGAATTCAGCGAACTTATGCCAAAGATGAAAGAGTCTTCGCTCTTCGTCTATCACGAAAAAACTGACTCTTACATATTAGCTCGAACGAAAGATGAGCCGTATCGGCAACTGAACATGGACGATCGTGCCGCATCCAGCACTCCTCCAACTCCCCAAAACAATGATCCCAATTGTCCGCAGCCTCCAGCCGCAGTTCAGTTAGTGGAAGATGTCAATCTAACTCTTCAATTCGCGGAAGAAGAGGTCGACCGACAACTTCAATGTATGTTGGAAATTTTCAAGCCGATGTTGTTCGACAAAAGTTGTTTAGATACAGACTTCAAAGAAAGCGTCGACTCAATGGCTAAAGGTTTAGCCTTAATCATGGCGAGTAGCCCTACCAAGCTGCAAGGATTGGGCGGCAATATTGAAACAAGTGGCAACACTGAAATCGGCGGCCAGTCTAGGGCAGATTTCCAGTTGGAGGCCGACAACGCTCCCACAGGTGAGCAACGCAATTATCTTGGTTGCATCAGTTCGAAACTAAGGATGCCGGAAGAAACTGCCTCGATAGAAACTTTGCTGAATAACCACTTTGCAGTCGTAAAAGACTCTCTTGCAGGTTTAAATAATGAACTTGATCCAAATGATGTTCCTGCAGATGGTGATATATGCAAAATCAAGAATCTTCTAAGTGAAAAACTCAAACGCAAATTCCGCAACTCCACGTCTAAGCGACTGATCAAATGTGAGAATACCGGCACTGGCCTTGCCGCTTGGGAGTCAGAGAAAATCAATGATGGCCCCACTATAGGTCAGATCATCATTCGCAAAAAAGCTGCTGAAACTGGTCGGGCCCTGAATATGGAAGCGGACCGCGCCTATGCATCTGTAATGTTACACGAGCTCATTCATGGCGCTGGCGTTACCGATGAACACTTCTGCCAATCGATTGAAAAGTGCTGTTCTCCTAATGACAACGGCGATTCAGACACTAAGGCGTGTGAGGATGCTAATACGGAGAACATCCGTCTTAAAGATTACATGCTCATAGTTCAAATGCAGCTGAGTGGCCAATTCGTAAGCGATCCGAACGACGTGTTCAACAGTCTTAATGTAGATCTGCGAAGTGGAAATCACGCTGCCGAACTCATGGACGTATGGACGAATGAATTTGGGAAGCATACCCAGGACGATCTTAGAAAAGCACGAGAGCTTCCTGAGTGTCGAACTGATCAAAGCTCGCAAGCATGTAAACAGGCTCAAGCCTATTTCCTACAGGCACATTGGCGTGAGCATACCAAAGATTTCTTTGGCGAAAGCAAGCGGTGCCAGGGTTTGATGACAGGGTGGGGTAAGCCGACATCTCTTTGCGAAAAATTCCGGCCACAGTTCGAAGCAATGCTCACTCTGCGTGATCCGAGCAACTTCGAAGCGGTGTCTACATTTGTTGCCCAAGGTGGCCAGATCGATCGTGTCCTTAAAGATCTACCGTTCGATAGAAGTCTAATATCATCGTTAGGCCCGGTCACAGCAGGTAGTTTACGTAACTTCCAGCCATTATACGGCGGCGGGGTCCTAAACGGCGCAGATCAAAACTATCAGCAAAACGGATCTCAACCAGCATTGACTAACCCAACCATCACGATCCCGGGACAGGGTGCCCGCCCAGAGCGAGCTGTTTCGGCGACCACACTGAATACTATAAACTCAGGCCCAATCCGAATGACGAGCCTCAGCCAAATGCCTGCAGCACGAGTGGGAACCTATGCGAGTCGGGACAGCAACAGCATGCTCAATGCACTTTCGTCTGCAGCAGATTCCGCGAGAAGTGTGATTTTACCTAGAGCAAACGCTGCGACGCGCGCTTCCGACTATGGGTTACCTGCAAAAACATTTCGGTCAAGCAGCCCTTCACCGAAGCTGAGTGTTGTACCTAACACAGTCTCATTTCCCGCTTCTTCACTAAATCTCGGATCTACCACTGTTGTTTCGCCGCAATCTGGATCTATTGGCGGAACCTCATCTAAAATAGTAGCTCCAGAAATAACTTCAGCTCGGTCCGATGTTGCTAACAATGGTCGCAATCCAACTCAACAGACAGGCGAGGGCGCCGTTAGCGGTACTTCTAGCAGAGGAGTCGGCGGAATTACCGCCCAATCAACATCTCGCGCTAGCAGCCAAACGCGTGAGCCTCAAGGCGGAGTTCGAATTACAGATATCGCTCATGCCGAAAACCTCTTACTCGGAAACTACTTCAGTGCCTTGCGATACCTCTCGATGACCAGTATCAAAACTAGTCTTGTGGACTTCGGTCTGCGAGTCGAAGACAAGCAAACGCGCGTTTACGGCTGCCGCAAGGGTTGCAAACGAACTTATAAGTATTGTCCGAAAACGGAGAAACTCGAGCGTGAAGGTGGCTGCTAAATGTTCCGCCGTCGCCCCGTAATTCTAATTCTTGTCATAGTGGTTTTAGCGATTTATTCCGTTGTTAACTACTACGCACAAGAGAAATACCTGCGCGACGATTTTAGAAGGGTCGTCGCCACTCAGCGAAATCTCATGAACACTTACCTTCTTCTTAGTTCCCACTTAGGTAAGACCAGTCTCTGGGATGATCTAAGGATCCAACTCGACGAAGCAGTTAAAGCTCAACATATCGACTTCTATGTCCTCCACTACAAAAATTCGGCGCTTTGGTATGGAAGTTATGAAAATTCGTTCAATGGGGATGAATTCGCTCCAGAGATTTTAGACAAAACGGTCGAAGTACCTGCCGCGGTTTTCCATACAATAACTTTTGGGCCTGACTACAAGTTAACGCTTGGAATTGGAAAGAACGAAGAGTGGTACGTAGAAAAGAACATGAAGGCTTTTACCGGGATACTCTGGGAAGAAGCTGTATACTACACTTTGGTTTTAACGCTCGTTTCCCTCTGGGTCTTCCGCGATCTTTTGATCATGCTCTATCGAATGCGCACAGGCAAACTGACGTCGCTTCCGACAGCATGTACTTACGAATCGGAGATTCTCAAGCGTGGTCTTGAAGGGTTAGCTGCTAGCAACGCTTCACTTGCACATCAGTCAAAAACTTTTGAGAACCAACTTCTGCCCTCGCTGAAAAAAGAATTACTCTCTGGGCGCAAGCAGCCTTATGACTTTCACTGCACACTTGTGCGAACCGACATCAATAACTTCTCAGATATTTTCAATTCGCACGACACTACTGCCTTCTTGAGCGAGATCAATGCGTTCTTTTCAGAAGTTTCGCACATTGTTTCTCGTTATAACGGGCTCGTGCATGAGTTTGTCGGCGATGAAGTGCTTTATTATTTTAAAGATGAAGATCATCCGAATTCTTTCGTTATGGCATTAAGTGCAATTCGCGATATCAATGAAGTGGCGACGCAATTTAGCGAACGTTGCCAGAGGGAAAAAGGCTATCCGTTTACTGTTAAATCAAGTCTTGCCCATGGAAAGCTTCGCTTTGGTCCACTCGTAAACGGGTTTTCGTTCGCAGGCTCAATATTGATCGAGACGGTACGTATTTTGAGCCAAGTAAATGAACGTGATGGAAATGTTGTTTTCTTTGATAGCCGCCATCTTCCGAAGATTGCAGGCTACTGCCAGTCCGTGGAATCAATGCAGACAACTCTCAAGGGATTTAACGGTACGCATACGCTTCATAAGTACACAGGGCACACGTCGCTTCACCAAGTTCTTGAAACGCTTAAACACGATAACCTCATCTGCTATCGCAGTGACGATGATCTTTGTGCAATCATCAAGTACCTCAAAGACAATCACTCAAATTTAGCAAAAGAGATGGTGGTCTATGCTTGCGGTGCCCTCCGTATGTCGCAAGCAACTAAGTCACGATCCGCAGTTGGCCCAGCACTCTATGAATGGTTGCTGAAAGTTGAAGCGTACTCAGCACATAGCAAACGAGATGAAGACTACAAAGTGTTAAGCACCATCATCGGATTGGTTACAAGACTTGCTGGCCCGCTTGAGTTCACCGAATTGTATTCAGAAAAACTGAGGCTATATCTTCAGCATGATGATTCGCGAGTCATTGCAAACACAATTGAGGTTCTCACTCACTTTGATTATCGTGAGAACAAGCTCATGCGCGAGCTGCTAAACCATTCGGACAACCGGGTATGCGCAAACTCTATCATTTACTTCGGACGGCATGAACTCAGTCGAGACATAGCTTTACGACTTAAGAAAATGATACTTTCAGACAAACCCGATTGGGTTGTCAGTGGCTTAACCGCAATTACGGAACTTACTGCGTATCACTTAGAGCGCGACCCAGCCACGTTCCGCATGCAACTTGAATTTATGGATCTCTTCGATCACGTTCATCCACTCGCATCGAGCGAAAATATCAAAATCAAGCAGGTTGCAGCTCGTGCAGTCTTGCTATTTGATCGCAAGACTGCCGACAAATACAAGGCGGCTTAATCACATTGCTGGACGATAGATATCCAAGCACATGCCTAAAACCGCTGGGCGACCGTCGCGAATCCACTGCTTATACAATTTTCCTGAATCATTTTCTGTTGAATAGCTCTTACTGAAGTACTTCCTGTTGCGAGACATACGCGCGCCGGAAATATCGACGCCCGTGATCTTTAAGAACTCAGCTTCAAACTCGGTGAAAAAATCTTTTCCCCACTTTTCGTAGCTGCTGTCCTCGGTACGTATGTTAAGAATGTTTTTTATAATGTTATCGATTTTCTTTCCTTCAGTGTCCATCCAGCTCGGATCTACGTTTCCATGAAGAAGACCGGCAGCAACGCTCAGGTGTCCACGAAGAACGTTGTCCTTATCCCAGCGCTTTGGGATATCCGCTCTACCAGCTGCCTCAAAAACATCTTGAGTCATATAAGAGTCGCCCATATCGCGTAAGCCGATGCGACCAGTTGGGCGGTTGTTTGAATCGAGCTCGATCATGAAATTCTGCGAGTGAGGAGAATCATACGACATACCCGTTAGCGCATAAATTTCAGCGAGCGCACGAGCAAGAGGCTTGTTGTAATTATCATTCCAAAATTTTGCCGGATCATTCGATCCATTTTGGCGAGCAATCTCTTTGCCCCACTCTTCATGAAGTGCGGCAAAACCAGGAATCAAAGTTGTCTTGCCGTCTGCAAGTGAATCGTAGGCACGAATCAACATTCCTTGATCGAGAGCATTGATACCAAAGGCTGCGGGTTCGCTGATCCAGACTGAATTTTTCAATCCACCACGCTTGGTGATGACATCTTCCACATATTGATACGCCATACGCACTTGCCATGCGTCTTCCCAAGTTTGTTTTTTGTCTGTCCAATTTCCGCCAGTTTTGTTGGTTGAAACTTTTGTTGAGAATTGAACGCCATTAAGTGGATCGCGAACGAGGTAAGAACGAGATGCTGTTTGATAACCGGTGAAATGTTGACCTTTAACAACCGGCTCGCCATTGGCTTTGAGCCACTCTGCGATTTCTAAATGCCAGCGCGTATCTTCCGGGTTGATGACCCAACGAATGAGTTTGCGACCATCGCGCTCAAAAACCAACGCATCGTAAATGTCTTTCGACATGCTTTTTGAAAGATCGGCTTGAATCATTTTAAGTGGAATTTCGTAATGCTCGATCGCAACTGGCAGATTACTTCGTACGGCTACGCCATTGGCTTGAGTTTCAGTCGTTTGCATCATCCGAAAGGATGGCGTAAGCGGCATGAGCTTCGATGCGCTATCAGCCAGCACAAGCGATGCAGATAATATAAGACTAGCAAAGATGGAGTAGGCCTTCTTCGTCATCAACGTACCTCTAAGTGAAAGTCCGTTAATGCCCTTCTGCAAGCTCCATACACCCTCAGCTCGCAATTACCCCGCCATGACCCGACAATCTATTTTTCAGCGGCGCCAAAAAGCGGCAGCCATGGGCACTCGCGCGCGCCAGCGCGCTCCTGATATCGGATATCGAATATCAGATATCGGATATCTGGAGCCGCTCAGAGCCGATAAACGTCAGCCTCTGTCTATGTTTGCAACTTTTAACGTCGTCCAAATCAAATTAATTGAGCGGCGACGCTGGCACGGCATGTGAAATAGATCATTTCGGCGAAGTTTATTTTTTTTGATTGGAGAGGCTTATGAAAAACCTCATTTATACAATGGCGATTGTCCTTATGACCGCGTTCGTAGCTGTCGGCTGCGGAAAGAAACGCTCAAACAACGCTGGTGCGTGTGCATACGGCCAAGTTCATAACGGCTACACTTGCGTAAACAACTACGGTGGTGGTTACGGCGGTTACGGAAACGGCGGATGGGGCGGCGGAGTCGCTTACAACACTGAAATCGTGGCTTCGTTTAGCTCTTCAAACCAACAAGTTTACGGCTCACTTCTTCGCGCAAACGGATACTGCAGCCGCTACATGATTAACATCGGCACTGAAAAATGCAGTAAGCACAATAATGGTGGCTCGGTCGTTCTTCGCTTGAGCGGAACGAGCGGATCAGCAATGGCGGAACTCGGCTCAACGACAAACCAACTTTATTCAAACCCGGTTTACGCTGGAATGATTCCACGCCCAAATAACCCGTACGCAGCACCAATTGCGAGCTCTCCGGTTTATGCTTACGGCGAAATTCAAACCGAAGGCGCAAACCTCGTTTTCAGAAGCTACAACACTGGCCTCGTGATTTATCTCGAAGGGACGACGCTAAATGGTGTTAACGGTGGAATTCGCATGCAGTTAAACTTCGGTAACCAGCCATTTGCGAACGCAATCGGCCGTCGTCGTCTTTAATCAGACGTTTCTAAACGATACGAAAAACTTGAACTTGATGAAAGCCGCGACCCTCGCGGCTTTTTTATTAGAGCCTCTTTACGAAGCGAAACCACTTGAGATAAAATCAAAATATGAAAGTGAAATGCCCGCGCTGCAAAGTCGAAACGGAATACGACAAAGCAAATTCGTTTCGTCCGTTTTGCTCGGATCGCTGCCAGCTCATCGATCTCGGTGCTTGGGCTGAAGGCAGTTACAAAATTCCCACTCAAGAAAGTGCCGAGGTGAGCATCGACACAAAGGAAGATTCAGAGGAAGAATCAGACGAAAACCTTCACTAGAGTGCATCAGCCGCCTACCCTTCTCGAGAAAACGTACTTTTTTAGTTGACTCATTTTGCAATCATTCGTTCAATCGGGTCATTGCACAACACTAACGATTCTCACAACAGTGATTAACAACATAGAGGAGACATCATGAATAAAGCAGAATTGATCGAGAAAATTGCAAACGAAGTAGGCATCACAAAAGCACAAACTGAGCGCATGCTTGATGCAACTATCGACCTCGTGAAAAAAACCGTTAAAAAAGGCGACGAAGTAAAACTCGTTGGCTTCGGAACTTTCACAAAAGCAAAGCGCAAAGCTCGCATGGGTCGCAACCCACAAACCGGTAAAGCTATCAAGATCCCAGCTTGCTGGTTCCCTAAGTTCCGCCCAGGCGCTGAGTTCAAAGCTATCATTCGTTAATTTTGGAACGCGCCTGAACTTGAAAATCGAGATAGAATTTGGAAGGATCGGGTTCGCACCTGATCCTTCTTTTTTTATGGTGATTAAATGCCCCAGTTTCCAGCCAACACGCTCAAAACAATCGGAGTTTTCACCAGTGGCGGCGACGCTCCTGGAATGAATGCGGCTGTTCGAGCCTCAGTTCGGATGGCACTCGCAAATGGTTTGAGCGTTAAAGGGATCATCGGCGGCTATCCGGGAATGTTGAGCAACGAGTACATGGATGTCAGCACCGGAACCATGGGCAACATTCTTCAGCGCGGTGGAACGATTTTAAAAACTGGTCGCTTGCCAGAATTTCATCAAGCAGAAGTTCGTGCGCGCGCAGTTCAAAACTTAAAAGCAAACGGTATTGATGCACTCATTTGCATCGGGGGCGATGGCTCCTTCACTGGCGCTCACCTCCTCTACAAAGAACATAAATTTCCAGTCGTCGGCATTCCCGGCACAATCGACAACGATATCTTCGGGACCGATTACACAATCGGTTTCGATACGGCTGTAAACATCGCTCTCGAAGCGATCGATCGAATTCGGGATACAGCCGCAAGTCACGATCGACTCTTTATTGTTGAAGTGATGGGTCGCGACTCTGGTTTCATCGCAGTCGACGTTGGTGTTGCTGGCGGCGCGGAAGAAATCTTTTTTCCGGAAAATACGGTCACGGTCGATGAAGCGATCGAGCACATAAAGCGTGGAATCGCGCGCGGTAAAAAAAGTTCGATCCTCGTTGCAGCCGAAGGACAAAAACCTGGCCGCGCCTATGACCTTGCCGAAGCAATCCGCAAGAAGGCTGGCTTTGAATCCAAAGTTTGCATTTTAGGGCATATTCAACGCGGTGGCTCACCAACGGCGTCGGATCGGATTTTAGCGAGTCGATTGGGAGCCGCAGCTGTCGAGGCTTTGCGGACCGGCCAATGTGATTGCATGGTTGGCGTTCAGGCGGGCCAAGTCCGCATGGTTCCATTTGATCAGGTGATTGGAAAAAAGAAGACCGTATCCCGCGAACTTGTGAATCTCGCTAGGGTCCTCTCGCAATAGCCTGCGGCGCGAAATCGTAAACGAATCTAGCCACTTGCTTGCCAGCCCCAGGCCTCCCTGCTACGAGTATCGGACTGAAAGGTGCCAGGCTCCAAATGGTAGCAGCGGTGCAGAACATGTACTGCGCTGCTGCTACCATTTGGAGCCTGGCACCTTTCGAACACTCACAGGGGAATAGTATGTTCAAAGCAATTTTAACTGGTCTCGTTATCCTTTCTGC
>JANOUF010000116.1:0-11334 GCA_031416685.1 Bdellovibrionales bacterium | reverse complement strand
ATTCAAGATTCACCTCGCTCACGAATCGCAGCAGCCGCTCAAGGGTTTAATGAGTTTGAGGGCTTTGCTTGGCCGAAAGAACAAGTCATAAAAACGATCAGCAATGAAGAAGCTGTTTATTACGAGTTTCTGCTCCAGCGGGAAGAAAGCCGCGGCTCAGGAAAAAACCGACGCACCGAGTGGGTCACGATATATTCCGAATCGCACGTCAGCCCTTTTTTCATTGTGGATCCAACCGGAATCGCGGTGATTGATCCTGCGGTTGGTGAAGTGAACCTCTGCGATTCAAAACACAAAAAATATAACTCTCTCTCGGATGCGGAAAAAGCCAACGTACAATCTAGGGTTGCAGATTCGGCTCCAGGCTTTCCGCCCTCAAAAGGATTTTTCGGTGCGTTTTCGGCAAATTTTCGGGTCTGCGAAAAGACTATTCTGATTGGTTCACCACTCTATGCCACTGGAGATTTCCACGCTGGCTATCAAGCCATGAGCGTCTTAATCGATGGTGGCCTCGTAAGCTTCACAAAAAAAGTTATCGATAAAGAGAACAAAAGATATCGCGACATCCGAAATATTATCGGCAAGGGAAGCGCCGGCAAAATCAACGGGCAGGCGGCAATTCGCTGTTATTCCGCAGCTGCTCGGGTTGCAAGACTAAACCCACACAAAGATGAACAGCAACTTCCCGTGCACGGTGTGATCTGTTCGAACGAGAATCACAAATTGTTCTTTGCCGACCGCCATGAAGAACTTCTTATCAGTGATTTATCAGGCGGAAATTTTTTGCGACTAGGCGGTGGTGCGGCGCTAATCGCCGGGGCCATTGTGTTTGTGATTTTCCAAATCTTCGGTGCGGAAGCGTTTGAATGGAAAAAGCAGACTAGCATTGAACAAACCTCCGCGTCCGTATCGGATACCACTGATCGCAATTTTATAAATGTTTTGCACACAGGCTGCGTCGAAGGAAGAGTCTCGCAATGTGAGATTCTTTTGCACAATAAAGCTAAATATCAACTCAGCGTGGAATACATTCAGTACTACGAGAAACGCGCTTGCCAACTCGGTGGCAATTGTCCCGCAAAGAATTTTTAGATTCCGAAATAAAATTCAGTTCGGTAGCTCATCTCTCCACTGCCTAGGATAATTTCCTCGGCGCCGGAGGTAAATTATGCGTGCTCAAAAAAATTTCGCAATTGCGTGCTTACTTGCACTTTCAGCGTGTGGTGGCGGTGGAGATAGTGCTGCCGATCAAGGACCAATCAATTCAGGAACATTAGGTATCGAGCGAACATTCGCGTGCACCGGCGCACAAGACATCATAGTCAGAATTTTATCCAATCAGGAATCTGTCGTGGTTACCGATTCTGCTGGTGGCAATGCCAGAACCTTCATTCGCCTCGGTGAAGAAGGTGGCTTTGTTGAATTCCGCGAAGGAAGCACAACTCTTCTTCTCGAAAAAGGTGTTGTCGACAACCCACAAGTTAGAAGCGGCCCTGCAAGGTATCTCAGCAGCGACTTAACCTGCACTCTTAGAGGGTAAAATCTCCAATTGGAAAGAACGTGTTGGCCACGCTCTTTCGCCACGCTAAAACCCTCATGCACTAATTATTGAGGGAGATCGCAATGAGTCACGCAACCGCAGCACACGCGCAGGAAAGCACAGTGAGCGCGCCGACTACATACAATAAAACGTATGTGTGGATGATATCGACTGTCGCTGCCCTCGGCGGTCTCCTCTTCGGGTATGACTTTGTCGTCATCGGTGGAGCAAAACCATTCTACGAGCGCTTCTTCGCTATAACTGATCCAACTACTCAAGGTTGGGCAATGAGTTGCGCGCTAATTGGTTGTTTGTTTGGCGCGATCTTAGCTGGCTCAGCAAGCGATCGCTGGGGAAGAAAAAAACTTCTTATCCTCTCGGCGTTTTTGTTTGCACTCTCCTCTCTATACACAGGATTAGCACAGTCATTTACTGCGTTCATCGTATGGCGGATGGTGGGAGGACTTGCGATCGGTTTGGCCTCGAACTTGTCTCCAATGTACATCGCTGAGATTTCACCGGCTGCAGTTCGCGGTCGCCTTGTGGCATTGAACCAGTTCACAGTGGTAATCGGGATCTTACTTGCACAAGTTGTAAACCTGCTTATTGCAGAGCCGGTTGCAGCAGATGCTACTGCTGAACAAATTTTGAATTCTTGGAACGGACAAACAGGTTGGCGCTGGATGTTCGGCGTAACAGCGATTCCGTCGGCATTGTTTTTCTTAGCGGCACTTATGATTCCAGAAAGCCCCCGTTGGTTAGTAAAATCAGGCAGATCAAAAGAAGCGCTGGGCACCCTTGAGAAAATTTACGATAAAAACGGCGCTAGTGCAGTTCTCACCGAAATCCAGTCAACGTTAAACAACAGCGAGAAAACCACGTGGTCTGCACTTCGGAATGCTAAGGTCATGATTGCCCTCGGACTTGGCGTGACACTTGCCGTGTTTCAACAGTGGAGCGGTATCAATGTGATTTTCACTTACGCCGACGAAATTTTCCGCAATGCGGGTTACACGGTGGATGGGATGCTATTCAACATCGTGATCACAGGTGCCGTGAACGTAATTTTCACGATCGTCTCACTTGCAGTAATTGATAGATGGGGCCGCCGACCGCTGATGCTTTTCGGTTCGATTAGTCTCGCGATCGTTTACGCTCTTCTTGGTGCGTGCTACGCGCTTGATTTGCGCGGCGTCTGGGTTCTCTCGCTCGTACTCATAGCTATCGCGTGCTTCGCAGTTTCTCTCGGCCCGGTCGTATGGGTGGTGATTTCTGAGATCTTCCCGAATCGCGTTCGCGGCTTAGCAACGTCGATTGCGGTTAGCGCTCTGTGGATCGCGTGCTTCGTGTTGACGTACACGTTCCCACTGTTGAATCAGTCATTAGGCGCCGCAGGAACATTCTGGATCTATGCTGCAATCTGCGCAGCCGGAACCGCGTACTGCTATTTCAAATTACCAGAGACAAAAGGCAAAACGCTCGAGCAAATCGAGCGCGACCTCTAGTAAGTGCCTGGCTCCAATTCGCTTTCCCTATCATCAACATATCGAGATCGTTCCAGTGACCTGGGCGCTCGCAATGCGAGAGGCTGATGTTGTCGAAGCCGTTACGAACGACTGCGGCCCAATCATCTGCAAGGTCGTGATTTGTGCGCCAAAGATTTCCACCAACTTGACGGCCCCAGTTCCATGGCTCGCCATTTCCATATTGGCAAATCATGTAAACCATCGAGCGAGGCGCGCGATCTTGAAATCTATTGGAAAAATATTCCAGGCACTATGTTTTAGTACCGTCTCGTGGCTGTGACGGCCTTGTCCATATGAACAGCAATACAACGGGGAAGATCACCGCTAAACCGATGAGCGCCCAATCAGGTACGGGGAACACAACGAAGGTACTAACTATAGAACCCAAGATCAGAACGGTTGAAATAATTTTCGACTGAAGGCGAATCACGCCGTGCTTTTCCCAATCAAGAATGGGTGCACCAAACTTTGGATGTTGTGTGAGCCAACGATGCCACCGCTCAGAGCCTCGTGAAAAACAAAATGCCGCGAGAATCATAAACGGTACTGTTGGCATTACTGGAAGTGCCACGCCGATCACTCCAAGCGCGAAACTGATCCAACCTGTTGCGACCCAAAGCCGCTTTTTGGTTTCAGACATCAGCGCACGATATCACAGATGTTCAACGATTTTGCAGTTGTAAACCGAACTCGGCCTAGCGTTTCATTTTGAGACAAGACGCCGAACCCATATCTTACATATTGGTTATAAATGGTCACGGAATTGAACTCTAAACCTACATGAAACAAATCTTACTTTTCGCGTTGTTCATTCTTTCGATCAGCCCTGCATTCGGGCAAAACCAACTCTCAGAAGAGCAGTCGCGAGCTATTCAAAAAGCAAAACGGTATGGCCTCCCGATGTCGAGGGTCGACGTCTCGATCGCTGGCGTGAACAGAACAATTTTGATTTTAGGCGAGACGCACTTCAAAGATGGACAAACAGCAAAAGAAGAAATGGAGCTGATTACTCACTTCGACACTCGTCTAATCGAAGACTATTGGGGCTCAGGAAAAAAACCTACGTGGTCTGAAAAGGCGATACTCAAGTTTACGAGCATAATGTTTCCACTACTTCAGAAAACCAAGAAGAACGGCCAGCCAAGCACGCTACAACGTATTCATGAGAAAGGTTTCTTTCGCTATGCAAACGGTTATGTTTATTACAACCATTGCTATGTCGGTCGAGTGACTGAAAATGGTTTCTACGTTAACAAAGCTAACAACCAAACGATTTTACAAGGTCTACCTCACTCCGAGCATGAGAATTACAAAAACGAACTTCTGTCTTTGGGCAGAAATTCAATTGAGGTGAGAGCAGCAACCATGGCGGATCGTTTCTTTACAAATCCTACTTGGAAAAGCTGTCCAAACGGTGCGGTTAGTCCTGTGCTGACAAAAGCGAAAACGTACTCTGGTGAACTCGGAGAGCTCGCAAAATGGGATAAAAGCAACGTCTGCGGAGATTTGGTCTGCACTTACAAAGGCAGTGGACGACCGAGTAAACGGGAATTGCGAATGGTTGAGAACTTCTATTTAACTCTGAAATCCAACCCTGAGGCAAAGACAGCGCTGATCCTCGTCGGTGCGGATCATATCAAAGGCATTCAACACCTCTTAACGACTTGGGAAGCAAAACGCACTGGTGGCCGCGAAAACCTTGCCCAGCCTGCGTCGCCTCGGAAAATTAGCCGCGCAAACTGAAATTGTTCGCCATTTCAACGCAGAAGCGCCTAAACCCACTAGGCGTGCCTTGCTCTAACGGCTAAAACTTTTTAATGTAGATCAATTCCTATGGGGGCTTAGCTTAGCTGGTTAAAGCATCCGGCTCATAACCGGAGGATCGAAGGTTCAAGTCCTTCAGCCCCTACCATTTCCTTCAACTCGCGAACCGCTGATACTCTCATTATCAGAAATCGGTTCGGAGGCAGCAGCGAGGGATTTGGTACCTCAGATAAGTACGAAAAAAATAAGCTGAATCGGCACGGACTCACATTCGAGACGCATTCCATTAGAAGAGCCACCAGCAGGACTTCGGTTGAGGTTTTAGGTTTATCACTTTCAGAGGTCTTTCGTTACGGAATAGAATATAAGATATGGGGAAGAGGATTTTTCTACTTTTGATTTTTTTGACTCTGCTTCCGTCAGCCAAGGCTGTAGACGTTGATGTAGAGATAAATAACCAATTTTTCGCAGGTCGATTCGCTCTTCTTATGAGTCGCGTGACAAAGCCGAGCGATCTTTCATCATTTCTTTCCTGGCGCGAAACGGATCTGAATTTAATCAATCGAGAAATCAGAAGCAGAAACAAAGTGGGTTTCGCGCAGCCTCGTATTCACTTAGAAAAGAAAACTGTGGAACTTGTCTTTCCGGAGAGGAAGGTCAGAGTCAATTTCGAGCATTTTGAGGAAGGGTACGTTTCTTTGGAAGGCGAGCGAATTAAATTCGAAACTTTCAAAACCATTCTAAATTATCAAGCCGAAGTAAAAGTGATTCTTAATCGGAAGAAGTATTCGAAAGTTGGCTTCTATTTGCTTCCTCCAGCCGAAGCGCGATCTTTATCTGAGGCCATGGACTGGATATCGCTACAGATGGGGGTTGGATTAAATGCCATCGGCTATGGCTCGGGAGTAAATGGTATCAAATCCATAGGTGGTTCTCGTACTGCTAATCTTGAGGCGAATATCATCCGAGCATATGAAAATGACCTGATAGCCTTTGAGCGATCCAAGGACGAGCCACTAAGTGAAAACTACTTACCGGTCACATTTGTATGCCGGAACGGTAAACTTGAAAAGCTTGGTAAGAATACCTTAGCATTTTTTGGTACTAATCGGTTGGTGCAGGAAATAAAGGTGATCCAAGCTCTTCCAAATAACAGGTTTAGCTTCAGCAGAATCGAAAGAAATGGGTCTGATGCAATTTTGGATTCTTCGTTTAACGTAATATCGTCCACAAATTCCACCATGAAGGTCGGATCGAATCTTTCAGAGAGTATGCTTAATAGCCATGGTGGATTCCCTCCAATAGCACAGCGGTGTTGTGCCAAAAGAGGGTGCTACGAGACGGTCTCTCGCGCATGGGCACCTAATCTTCGGCGCGCCAGCGAGACTCAAAGATCAAGTCAGTAGTGTCGACTCAGTTCCGTAATTTAAAAAACTACATGATGATACAAATTGCGAATTCATGTCGCTAGCAGAACGACGCCCATCTTCTTTCGCCACTTTTAAAGTGTGACTAACAACGGCGCCTTTGGTCTTTGGAATCGTGATGAGCAATGAGCCACAGCGGAAGGAAGCAGCTGGGTTTGAGCGTAGAGCCTTTCTAGAAAGTATCGGGGAAATCCCCAGTTTGATATCCTAGATTCAGACACGAACTTCGGCCCTCCAAATCCAACGCTGAAGAGTGTCGACTTTGCCGACGGCGGCGAGTCCGATGACAATGCTTACGATACAAGTAAAGAGTTTATCGAAATTCATTTTTTCTCCTGTTCCGGTATGAAGCTTCCGCTTTCAAACCGTTTAATGATGTTGAGGATAGTCGTTCGCTTCCAAATCTTTTGGTTGCGAGTTTTCAATTTTTTGCCATTTAAAAAATGCATAATGGTTGTCGCGGATTGCCCAGACCGCCATTGCTGATGAATTGCGAGGAGTATCGGGTATTCAATGGGATCTTTTTCTAAGCGTGCCGCGATGACTCTGAATCCGTAAACGGGCGGCGCTCCAGATCGAATGCCCTGACGTAAAGCTTCAAGATTGCTGACGCTGCGATTATTTCTTAACGTCACTCCGTCTTGAAGGAGTTGGCTTTGGATGCTTGTGTAAGGGATGCCAGTGAGCTTCGCGATCTCTTTTAAGGAGTGGCCTTTTGCATAAAGTGGTGCGCAAATCTCGAAAACTCGGTACGTTGATTTTTGGAAAAGCTCAATGAAATCATGCTCCGGCAAAAGATTGCGGGTTGCAGCCCGGGGCCTACCATTCCATTATTCTAAGAATGAGCTCTGTAAAAACTTCTCGTGAGGACGGCCTGTCCTCACAATGAGTACAAATTAGTGGAGGCGCGTCATATAGCCATGTATACCCCTTTGCATGAACACATCGGCATCTACTTATTCACCGCCTGTCTGCCTGCGCACAGAACTTCGAAAAGAGTTCGTTCGTCGCTGCAAAAGCAATTCGGCTTATTCATTAAGAGCATTTGCGAAGTTCTTAAGCGTCGATCAGTCACTTTTATCAAAGGTGATGAGCGGTCAACGTTCGATCAGTGAAAGTGTCGGAGAGAAAATTGCGTCAAAACTTAAGATTAGGCCTTCAAGACTGCTCCAGTCTTATGAAGCCAATTTAACGTATCACCAATTAATCGACGATGAAGTGAGCTTACTCGCCGATTGGTCACACTTTGCCATTCTCGAACTCGCAAAAACTAAAAATTTTAAACTTGATTATAAATGGATGGCTGATCGATTAAGCCTCCATACAAAAGAAGTTGAGGATGCGCTCGAGCGATTAGTACGCATGGGCTTTGTTGCCATCGAAAATAAATCTTTGATTTTACTAAAGCCGAACAATTGCTGGACGCAAAATGTTTCGACAACTGTAGCTCGCCAAGAATTGCAAAGAACCCTTTTGAAAAAGGCAAGCGATGCCATCAGTGCAGTGGAGTTTTCCCAGCGCGAGCATACCTCACTCACCGTGGCAGTACGTAAAGACCGAATGTTTGAATTTAAAGAAAAATTGCTTCAAGTCCGTAACGAACTCGATGCTTTTTTTCAACCGGCTGAAGACGAAGCCTCTTTTGATGATGTTTACCAATTAACGATCTCATTTTTTCCAATTACGAAAGATAATAAACAGGAGAACTCGAAATGACTAAAATTCTAAACCGAAGTGCTCTAGCAGCGCTTCTAACAATGATACTGAGTGTATCGAGCGCCTTGGCCGCACAACCCCCGCAAACACCTGTCACAGCTGAAGGACAAGGCGGCAATGGCGGCGGCGGCATTAGACGCAACGGCATCTCAATGACTTTCTACTCAGCTGGCTTTTTGGTGGAAGCGAATGAGGCAACTAGTGATGAAGTACCGCAGCTTGATAGCTTAATTCATTTCTTCAATACCACAGAGTTAGTGAGTGCGATGACGAAGGTCAAATATGCATCGAACTTAGTGCCCAGCTCAAGCCGACGCTACTATCGGGTGAAGCCTGATACATTTACACCTGAAGTGCGAGCGCGTTTGATCGCGGAGTTTGTTCGGGTCATGAATATCAATACCAATGACATTGCGATTTTTGCCATCACTGACACCCAATCAAAAACTACTTACTTGTTGCCAGAGTTTTTTGCACTGACCGCATTTGAACAAAAAGCCATGTTGTTTCACGAGGCCTATTGGTTAGTGAACCCGACAGTCAGTTATAAGCAAGTCATACAAGCAGAAATGGCATTTCAGGCTTATATCGAAGCCCCACAATCAGCAGAGCGACTTTTGCGTTGGCTTAAGACCTCAGGTACTACAGGCGACGCTTTGCTCGCGGCGATTAATATAGATTTGAAATCTGGCGCGATGAAAGGCCTTATCAGTCGCGATAATCAGATAAGCCTACAAAATATTTTGGGCCGAGAATTTTTTGAATGTAAGCAGCGTGGTATTGCTGAAGAGTGTGTCGCATTTATTAGTACTCACGTATATCAGCTGCAAAGAGCCTATCCGCAATCACTATTTGTTAAGCTTTTTGCTGATTACTCAGCAAATAATGGCGTATTCCTAGTAGATGGCACCTATGACAAAAGCTATAATATTCTCACCAGCACACGCATAACAAACTCGGAATCAAAAACCGATGTGTGGTCGCTTTTATCTCAAATGACGATTGATCTTAACTCAATCGGATATAGCGGCAGTTCAGTATTCGCAATCAAGAGTTCAAAATCTCTCTCTCTGCAGAAGTATGAGTCGGCCGAATTCAGTAATAATAAGTATTATCGCATTGAACTGAGTCGCTTTGTCCGTCGTAAATACTACGAAATGAAAACACCAGTTCTTTGGTTAACTAAATAATTTTTTTGAAGGATTTATTTTATGAAAAAACTAATTTTAATTGCTGGGTTTCTAGGAATTGCGCAATTAGCCTCTGCTAAACGAATTGACTGTATCGACTGCTTTAATAGTTACAAAATCAATGTTCGTTATCATGCCCGTGAGTATAACGACTGCGTGAGCGAATATTACACGAAGCTAAGCGAGAAAGAATCAGTGGCAAAAGCATGTCACCAATCGCAACCGCTGCGCTTAGCTTGGACAACAAAAAATTATCCTAATTTACGAGAGAATCCACGCCGAGTGCAGTTTTGGGAAGGCGCCTATTCTAAAACGCTTAAAAAAGAAACGAAGTATTTGCGTGAACTCGTGAACACTTGCAAAGGCACGATTATCAGCCAATTAAATGTGAGCGATTATAGCTGGAGCGAACGAAGCTCTGCTCTTATAAACGTGAATCTTCAGGATTCCGTTTCTGAATCATTTATGTTATTGCCAATGACTCAAACAGAAGCACAGCAAGAGTTGGGCGAGGCTTTACAGCGCTGTTTAGTGAATTAAAAACTCAAGACTATAAATAAGGATAAATCAGGTATGAAAACAGTTCTTCTAGCATTTTGTTTAATCACTAGCCCAGCATTGGCTTCTGAAACCAGCAAGTACGAGCAATCTTATTTGTCTTGTGTTGATTACGGCCACCAGCCTGTTTCCAGCGCAAAGGACAAGGCTTGTCGAGATGAAGCGAAGGCTTACGTCCTTCTCACTCAGGAAGCTCATTCACAGTTCCTGTCTTGCGTTGATTACTACCATCAAGACGTGAGCCACGCTCAAGAAGAAGCTTGCTTGAAAGAGATTAAGTAACATGAATGCCGCTCTCAGCTTGAGGGCGGCACTATCGAAATAGGGATATCATTGTGTTAGGAGGCATGATTTGAAAGCTAAGCCGATACTTGAATTGCCGCTTCCTTTAAACTTCGAAGTTACTAACGTACCCGAAATCGCGCTCTGCCCAGACATTGAAACAGATCTGTATGCTGCATAAACCGCTACGTCTACTTCAGCTTGTCCCGCTAGCGATGCATCCCCGCTTCCGACAATGTTTACGATTACATTGTCGCCGCGAATTCCACCTTTGGTCCGAATGCTCGATTTACCGCTCAGTTTAAATTTACCGCGAACATTGATTATCACTTTTTGAGCTTCTTTGCCGGTAATGACCACTTGGTGATTGCTCAAAACTAAATCGCCAAAAACTTCGACTACAGTTAATGGACCATCGGCAGTGAAATACCAATCCGATTTAACATTTGCAACTCTCGTGTTCGGCGTAAAAAACGACATGAGTGATGCATGCTCCTTGTACCTCGAAGTGAATTCATCACTCATGTAGATCATTCCTGCAATGTCGGCATTGCCCTTAAAATCAACACTTGATCTCGACGAGTGAATGACGTCGCCATAAATCATATCGTTTCCAGATAGAGTCGTGCGGTCCCCACCCAGCACAACCAACCCGACAGTTGCGTTGCATCTTGGAGCGACGACATCTTTTTGCTCATGAACGATTGCGCTCTGCTCGGGCTCGACCATAGATTCCTTCGGAGATTCTTTTGGAGATTCTTCTGCAGGTTGTTTTACAAGGATGTCTCCGGCGGCTTCTTCCTTGTTCTCTTCTTTAGCTACTTCTGCACTTTTGCTATTTTTCGGATCAGATTCCTGCCGTTT
This sequence comes from Bdellovibrionales bacterium, assembly GCA_031416685.1. GTDB lineage: Bacteria > Bdellovibrionota > Bdellovibrionia > Bdellovibrionales > JAMPXM01 > JANOUF01. The sequence goes on along the minus strand of JANOUF010000116.1, from coordinate 467 downwards.
GTTTTCAAACACAGCAACTTGAGTAGTTGCGATCAGTTCAAGAACGGTGGCCTGCTCTTGGCTAAGAGAATCGGGTTCTATCACGACCGATACTGGCTCTTGAATTAGGGCAACTTGCTCACGAGCAATTATTGCCGGATCTTCATCGAGCACAATGAGGTCGTCGCCTCCACCGCCATCAACTGATCCGTTACTATCGCTAAAGTCAGGCAACGCTTGTTCAATATCTTCTTCGTTGCGTTGTTCAACGCTCGGGAGAGCCTCTCCATTGCCCATCGCGAAAAACCGAACTCCGCTTTGCCCACATCCTTGCACGACCAGCGATACGAAAACTAAGCCCATTAGTTTTGAATCTATAAACTGTCTCACTTTACACCCCCACGTGTGTAACCTTAGCTTCACCGAACCAACTCACGCCGTCATTTCTGCGCGTAAGTGCCCTACTTAACACTGAAATCTTTTGAGAC
>JANOUF010000115.1:0-17805 GCA_031416685.1 Bdellovibrionales bacterium | reverse complement strand
TTAGCATCTTGCCAACGAAAAAATTCTCTCTCGGCTGGCCAACCTGTTTACGGAAGCGCGCTCCTCGAGTGCCTGATCGAAGACACCAACAAACAAATCGACCGCCTCGAATCCCGCTAAAGGTGTCAGGCTCCTAAATCGGAAGCCTCGCATTAACTAGTGTTGATTCCAGGACAATTACTAATAAAAAAAGGAGCCTAATGGCTCCTTTTTTTATTTCTATTAGATAAATAATGCACCAGCGCTACCATTTGGAGCCTGGCGCCCTTACTAGCGGGATTCGAGGCGGTCGATTTGTTTGTTGGTGTCTTCGATCAGGCACTCGAGGAGCGCGCTTCCGTAAACAGGTTGGCCAGCCGAGAGAGAATTTTTTCGTTGGCAAGATGCTAAGCGATTCTTTTGGTAAACAGTGATGTCGTGCTTTCCGCCGCGCGCTTTCAACACTTCAACTAAGCGATCATCTTTTTGAGCTAATTCAGTTATTAAGCACTCGTGGATTTCCATCTGAGTCTGAGCGTTCTCGCAAAGACCTGCGAAAGCCGAAGGCGCAAAAAACAAAACAGCAAAAGCAAAAGCGAACATTTTCATAAATACTCCTCATGAATCAAATCACGAGGATATCTAGAGCACATAAGGTGCCGAAGAAAGATGTGGGGAGATACGATATAAGAGGGGAGCAGGGTAGGTAAGCTGTCGAATTCTTAAGATAAAGCCCAAAATGGTCCGCTTCGGCGGGCTCGCTTCGCTCGACTGCCCTGCGGGCAGACACCCGCGCGAAGGGAGCCTGACACCTTTTTGGAGAAAAGGCATAAAAAAACCCGCTTCTCAGCGGGTAGGAGTTCTACTAAGAGCCATTACAGCTCCGCGAACCCTTTGATGTATCCTCCCAGTCGCCTGCGCTCGGTGTCTCTACCTCTGGCAACCTGGCTAGCTTAGCCTTACAGCTTTAGCCCCTCTGGCTTTGCGCCCCGCCGTTTCCGAACGGTTTGCCTTGAGCAAAGGAAGGATAGGAAAACTACATTTTAAACCTCCAAATTTGCGAAGACGTTTTAAGTCCTCCGAAGTCCAACATCATCTTCCATCTCGGCTCCGACGCTCGTCACTTCGGCCGCGGGCCGAGTATCCGTCCTTCTGGATCAAACCCCATTGCTATTCTCCTTTTAATGACTGCCGCTATTTCCTTCGCTGGCAGCCTTGCCTGGTAAAAATAAGAATACCAACTAGACCTAAGGTCGGCCAGAAGAAATGCAAAAAATCCTCATAATATCAAAGAGTTGGATCGTTTTGATACGCCACAGGCACTATAATGTTTTAAAATAAATCAGGCCAATAAATCGGGCCAATAAATCCAGAATTTAAATTGGAAGTTTAGAACGCAACTTCTCAGCGATCGCCATAAACGTTTTTGCTTCAATAGATTCGGGATGAGAACCCACAGCAGGAATTCCAGCCTCACCACCGGTTGCCACAACAGTGTTGAACGGAATTTCACCCAGCTTCACAAAATTTTTCTCAGCCAAATACGCATCCAACGACCCACGAGGGAAAAGCTGCACACGCTGACCATTTTGCTCAAGCCACGCCATGTTCTCAATCATTCCAAGAATCGGAACTCCCGTGCGCGTCCACATATCGATCGCTTTTTTCACATCCGTCAGAGCAACGTTTTGCGGAGTCGTCACGGCAATGGCTCCCGCGACTGGAACCTTCTGCGCTAATGAGAGCTGCACGTCACCAGTTCCGGGAGGAAGATCGATCAACAAATAATCAAGCTCACCCCAAGCGACATCTCGGAAAAATTGGTCCATCGCTTTAAACAACATCGGACCACGCCACACAACTGCAAGCTCCTCATCAACTAAAAACCCAATGCTCATCAGTCGCACGCCCAACCGTTCGATTGGCATAAGCTTTCGATTCTCATCAAGCTCAGGTTTTTGATTAAGTGCCCCGAACATCCGCGGAATACTCGGTCCATAAATATCGGCATCAAGCAGGCCAACGCGTGCGCCAGATTTCACCAGCGCCAATGCCAAATTGGCAGAGACTGTGCTCTTACCGACCCCACCTTTTCCCGAACTAATCGCCACGATGTGTTTCACGCCAGGAATGGGACGCTGTTGTTCAAATGGGTTAGGCGGTTGAGCCACGTTATTCTCCGTCTATTGCGCTGTCTATTGCGATAATGGCAATCGTCGTTCTGGACAAGCCCACACAATCCACAAATAATGAAGGTGTGTTATCGCAAGGCGAATTCGTAGCTCTAAATGCAGCCATTGTCACCCTCGTCGTAGGGTCGTACGTATTCATTCGCCGAAAGCCACGCGGCCCAGTCTCACTTAATCTAAAGAATCGCGCTGGTAAGCCTGTCCCTAATTTTTCTCGCACAGAGTATCGACCTCGTCCGCGTCCTCTCCAAGTTGACGGGCAAAACGGCCCCCACGGCGACGAAAAAGATCTCAACATACTTTTTCAATGGAACGGTCACACCTGGGATGCCTACGAAGTTCTCGATGTTCCAGCCGGAAGCAATCGCGTTTCGGTGCAAAAGTCATTTGAGAGATTGAAAACAGAAGTCGACGAAGAGTCGATTCCCTTCATCACCGCCGCTTATCAAGCGATCATCAAACGCATCTGATTTTTTTTGGAAACTTTAAAATTTTATGGAGCGACTTCTTCTTTTTTCTTAGGCTCGGGGAGCGAAGCGCCCATCGAAGAAGAATTCTTCGGCTTTGCGACACCTTGATGACAAGTAAAACAATCCACTTTGGGGGTTCCGCTAAAACCATCTTTAGAATTCAAAAGTTGTGTTACGCGCATGTGATCTTTTGAAATTTTCCACGCTGGAAGCGACTGCGATCTGAAATTTTTAGGATCGTGACAGTGCGTGCAGGTCACACCGAGTTGTTTTGAAATTTGAATCATCGTTTGGCGAGTCACGAGATCAGGATCGCGCTCGGTTTTATCCCCTTTGCGCGATGCGCCGCCAGCAGCGAACGCAACTGAAACAGCCAGCAACATCAGCGAGAGAAGATACCAGTGATATCGAGCTGTTCCCATAGAGCAATAACTCCTTGAATACTTTAGAAGTCTTAAAGAAATCCTAGAGTTTTACAAGGCTGGAATTTTAAAGTGCACCAAAGAAGTCAATACACAATCCGCCGGTCGCCATTGAGGTTCTCGATTTATGCTCCGTACGTTTCTGCGCTATCTTGGCGGTTGACGGCCATTCCGCTTGCGTCCGACTAATCATCAGGAATCCCAGACGCGCCCGAGTTTGGTTGAAATGTTCAAACGAGTAGCCACGTTCGATCATAAGACGGCGTACGGTATCCAAAATTTCCGTGCGCGTAGAAATATCGTAATTCGCGCTAGCGCCAGCAAGCAAAGCGAGAAGGGTGTCGGTCTGGCTGTAAGTTCTCGTCTCGTGCAAAATAGTCGACCAAATTTGCGCCTTTTCAGGAGTAGCCGCGAAGTACTGCCGAATTTCCGGCTGACTTGGTCTATGTGAAAAAAACTTGGTGGCCTGTGATGCCGCCAGTGCAGCTACGCCCTTTGCATATTTGGTATCAGTGGTGAATTTTGGTTTAGTCGTTAAGGCCGATAGAAATTCGGCCGACGACCCTGCTTTCTCGAGCATTTTCTTCTTTGCTATCAAGGCATGCTCAGGTCCGAGAAGAGTTTCAATTAGCGACAAGTCAGAGGAAGTTTTTGCGAGAGCGATTAATTTATTGATGTTTTCAACAGCCAATTCGCTGCTGACCGACTTTAAATCATTCGTAACTGGCTCAAGCACAACGAGCAATTTCTGTAAATCAAGTTTAAACGATCGCGCCGCAATTGTTTTCAAGAGTCGACTGATATCGGCACGGCGGAATGTTAATTCCAGTTCCCGAAGTTGGCTATCTTCAAGGGCAAATTGTTTAAGATGTTCGTGAGACGCCCAGCTCTTAATGTGGATCTCCGCGAGACGATCAAAATACAGCGTCGAGTTACCGGAAAACGGTTTGAGCGCTAAAAATGCTTCAGATGGATTTGTTGCGCGCGCGAGTCTTGCTTCATGCTCGCGAATTTGATCATCAACAGAAACTGCTTTGGGGTTCAGTTGCCGCAGTTGTTCCAAACTCACGCCTTGAGCAAGAGCAGATTCGACAGAGCCGTATTTTGCCGACAATTCAGTTTTTAGCTTCTCACATTGAGCTTGATAGTTGCCTGAGTTGCCGCCTGTCCAAACTGGATGCACCATTCGAATAGCCTCGGCCGGCTCGGCCCGCTTGATCGCAATGCGCTTAGCTTCAAGTGCTTGATCGAAATTGTTCAGCATTAACTCGAACTGACGAAGTTGTTCCGCCGTCTGAATGTGGCTCGCAATCCCACTCAAATTAGCTTTTGCTAGCCCAGCGATTCTAGACTTGTAGGTTTCAGTCCCCTTCGAGAATGCCGACTCGAGTATGCCCAACATCTCGCCCACGTTAGTTGCAGAACGAAGTGCAGCGTTTTTAACGGCCATGGAAAAGTCCGTGTTGTTAAATTTGACTTCAAGTTCCTTAACAGATTTGGCGTCTAGAGGCAGACGTAGTTTGGGATTGGAATTAATGGCTTGCACCCAAAAATTTGCCAGCTGATTTCGATAACCTTCCGACATCTTTTCGCGGAGTGGAAGTAACGAGAGTAGCGAGTCCGCTGGAGTCTTCGCCTTAGTAAACATAGACCTATGCATCTCAATACAGCGAGGTATCGTCAGACATTGCATCTTTGCAAACTGTTGCAAGCCAGTGTATCCGGACCGGCTCTGGTTCACTTTATCAACAAGTGGAGCAAAGCGGGCATGATCAAAACTCACGACATTGAAATGCCGACCTGAAAGCATTTCCAACAACTGATGATCTTGAAGCACACGCAGGAACTCCAGGTCGTCGCCACGTGTGGACTTATAAAGTTTGTTAAGTGCCTTGCGAATTCGAAACGCCATGTACAGTTCGGCATTTTTAACTGTCGGCCAGTTCAATTGAAATTCAGTGTTCGTGGGAATCCACGAAGCGCGACTCCGTGCCAAGTTACGAATCTGCTCCGTGGCGGCAGGATCACCATCGACGACCGAGCGAAGGTCTTGAGTGAAACGCAAATAGCGGAGCGCAAGGTTAAGCCAATTATCACCAAAGACTCCAGCGTCGTATTTTTTTGAAAACGGAGCGCCGTCCGTGCGGAAGGTGAGTTTACCTTCGTAAAAGTCATGAAGGGCGTTCAGCGGGTCGTCGATACGTTGGATATTTACGCGGATGCGGTCAAAAGTTGGACCCTGATTGGCCACGGACTGCTGGTAAAAAGTTTCGTTCAAGACATCCCAATTTCGATAAGGTTGCCATTGCTTGATCGAGGTCGCTAAACGATCCGATGCGAATATATCCATATCCGCGTCTTTTTGAATCAGGAGAGTGGCGACTCCAGGAGTCTGCAGTTTTTTTACGCCCTCAAGGCCACCGTTTTCAAGATTGATGTTGATCCACTGAAGCAAGCCGCGAAGAATTCCGCCGCCGAGATAAACGTCGTTCACATTTTCCTTGCGCGCCCAATTCCAGAGCGTTTGGAGCTCCGGAACCTCGGCTGTTTTTTGCTGAACCAATTGCTGGTATTGCTCATAGGTGACCGATTCTGACGGCGACGCAACAGGTGCCGCCATCACCAAAATCGGCGCTAAAAGTACGACCAGAAATATGCGAGCAATGCGCTTAATCATTTTGCCTTCTAAAATGTATTGAGCGCCGACAGCTGTCTAAATGATCAGCAAATCGCCGCCCTGGCCTCGAATTTACGAGGGGTAAATAACGCAAGCCTATTCTAATTAAAGAGGAGTGCATGGTCCCTGCCAGATGGGGCGGTTTCTTGACTCATTCAGAGCTCACTGATAGCGATGAGTCCCTGGCGATCAATCACTACGTTGAAGGATCAAGAGCCTACCGCCAGTAGGCCAAGCCTCCAGAAAGCGTTCCCTCATGTCGACTCCGGCTCAAGCCCAAACTGCTCAAGCAGGCACCAAAGTTCTCTCAGATCTCGCACAAATGGTTTCACTCTCAAAGCGACGCGGCTTTGTGTTTCAGTCCTCAGAAATCTACGGCGGTCTCAACTCGTGCTGGGATTACGGACCACTTGGCGCGCAACTCAAGCAAAACGTGAAGCGCGCATGGTGGAACTCCATGACGAGAAGAGACGACATCGTCGGCCTCGACGCTTCAATCCTCATGCATCCAACAGTTTGGAAAGCCAGCGGCCACGTCGACTCGTTTAGCGATCCACTCGTTGATTGCAAAGCGTGTAAAACGCGTTTTCGCGCCGACAATACCGACAGTTATCTCAACGAAAAGAAATGCCCAAATTGCGGAAGCAAAGATTTAAGCGAAGAGCGTAACTTCAATCTCATGTTCAAAACTCACATGGGTCCCACTGAAGATTCTGGTTCGGTCGTTTATCTTCGCCCAGAAACTGCACAAGGTATTTTCGTAAACTTTGAAAACGTACGTGAGAGTTCACGAAAAAAGTTACCGTTCGGTATCGCGCAAATCGGTAAGTCATTTAGAAACGAAATCACTCCAGGCAACTTTATTTTCCGTACTCGTGAATTCGAGCAAATGGAGATGCAGTACTTCATAAAGCCGGGCAGCGATGATCAATGGTACAAAACCTGGAAAGAAACTCGCTGGCAGTTCTATCTTGATCTCGGAATTAAAAAAGAGAACCTCATGTTCAAAGACCACGACAAGCTTGCGCACTACGCGAAAGCCGCTGTCGATGTGCAATATCAATTCCCATTCGGCTGGCAGGAGCTTGAAGGTATTCATAACCGCTCAGACTTCGATTTGTCTCAGCACATGAAATTCTCTGGAAAAAAACTTGAGTACTTCGAAGAAGCGACGAAAGAAAAATTCACGCCGTTCGTAATTGAAACGGCCGTCGGTTGTGATCGCCTCGTGCTCGTCGTTCTTTGCGATGCTTACCGAGAGGAAGTCACTGTCGACGAAGAAACCGGAAAGCCAGATACACGCATTGTCCTCGGCTTTAAGCCAGAGCTAGCGCCCGTAAAAGCCGCAGTACTTCCGCTTTCGAAAAAACCGGAGCTCAGCGTACCAGCGATGGAGCTTCGCGATCGCTTAGCTCGTGAGTTTGATGTGCAGTATGACGAAACAGGCTCGATCGGTAAACGCTATCGCCGCCAAGATGAAATCGGAACCCCGTTTTGCGTAACCATGGATTTCGAATCGCTTAACGATAAAAAAGTTACGGTCCGTCATCGCGATACGATGAAACAAGATCGCATCTCGATCGACACAGTCGAGCAGTACTTAAGCGACGGACTTCGAAACTTCTTCAACACGAAGTAACAACGCCTGACTCTGCCGAAGGCAGGAGGAAAGATGACAACTGTTGCAACTGCAAAAAAGGAAGCTCCAATGACATCTGAAGCGGCAAATCAAAAGAGCGTTTACTTCTTCGCTGCTGGTGAATCCGAAGGAAACGCAAAAATGAAAGACGTTCTCGGCGGAAAAGGTGCAAACTTGGCCGAGATGACATCCCTTGGTCTTCCAGTTCCTCCCGGCTTTACGATCGCAACTTCCGAGTGCACAAAGTTCTACGACACCGGCGGAAAACTTCGCGACGAACTTAAAACCGACGCACTGACAGCACTTCGCCGCGTTGAAACTAAAATCGGAAAAAAGTTCGGTGATGTAAGTAACCCATTACTCGTAAGTGTTCGCTCCGGTGCTCGAGCGTCGATGCCTGGGATGATGGATACGATCCTCAATCTTGGTCTTAATGATGAAACCGTTGAAGGCTTAGCTAAAATCAGCGGCAATCCACGTTTCGCTTGGGATTCATATCGTCGTTTCGTGCAGATGTATTCGGAAGTTGTGATGGGAATGAACTCCTCTTTCCTTGAAGTTACATTCGAAGACATGAAAGACGAGAAAAAATACAAACTTGATACCGACATGACGACTGAAGACCTCAAACTTCTAGTCACGAAATTTAAAAAACAAATTTTCGATTCCACTGGCCAGAAATTTCCAACCGATCCAATGGAACAGCTTTGGGGCGCGATCTCTGCGGTGTTTCGTTCATGGAATACACATCGTGCAATTGCGTATCGTGCGCTCAACAGCATCCCTGCGTCTTGGGGAACGGCTGTAAATGTGCAGTCGATGGTATTCGGAAACATGGGCGACGATTCTGCCACGGGAGTGGCGTTCACTCGCAATCCGTCGACAGGTGAAAATAAATTCTACGGCGAGTATTTGATCAACGCACAAGGCGAAGACGTCGTGGCAGGAATTCGTACTCCGCTGCCAATCACCGATATGGCGGGCACGTTGCCAAAAGCCTACAAAGAACTCGTCGAGAATTATCATAAGCTTGAAAAGCACTATCGTGACATGCAAGACATTGAATTCACTGTTGAGCGCGGAACTCTCTACATGCTCCAGACTCGTAACGGAAAACGCACGGCGAAAGCTGCTCTCAAAATCGCATGCGACATGATCGATGAAAAATTAATTACCGAACAAGAAGCAATCATGCGCCTTGATGCCAAGACTCTCGATCAACTTTTGCACCCAACGCTTGATCCAAAAGCGCAAAAAACAAAATTGAGCAGGGGCCTTCCAGCTTCGCCAGGTGGCGCTTGCGGAAAAATCGTTTTCTCGAGCGAGGAAGCTGTCGAATGGCGTGAGCGCGGTGAAAAAGTTGTTCTCGTTCGGGTTGAGACAAGCCCCGAAGACATTCTTGGAATGGTTGCTTCACAAGGTATTCTCACAACTCGCGGTGGCATGACTTCCCACGCAGCTGTCGTAGCTCGCGGTATGGGTAAGTGCTGTGTCGCGGGCGCTGGTGAAGTGCAGGTCGATTACAATCGCGAAGAGATGCGCGTAAACGGTTACGTCATTAAAAAAGGTGAGTTGATCACACTTGATGGTTCGACTGGCGATATTTATCTCGGTGAAGTGAAGACCATCGAGCCGGAACTCGACGACGTGTTCGAGCGCGTGATGAAAATTGCAGACAAACTTCGCACAATGAAAGTTCGTACGAACGCGGACACACCCAAAGATGCGCAGACAGCGCGCGGTTTTGGCGCTGAAGGAATTGGTCTTTGCCGTACCGAACATATGTTTTTCGGCGCAGACCGTATCGATGTTATGCGCGAGATGATCGTTGCCGATAATAAAAAAGATCGGGAAGAAGCACTCGAGCGTTTGCTACCGATGCAGCGCCAAGATTTCTATGAGCTCTTCAAGATCATGAAGGGGCATCCAGTAACGATTCGCTTACTTGATCCACCACTTCATGAGTTCGTGCCGCACACTGATGCTGAACTGAAGGATCTCGCTGAGCGAATCAAAATGGATTTTGAAAAACTCAAAAACAAAGTTAAAGCTCTTCACGAGTTTAACCCGATGCTTGGTCATCGCGGCTGCAGACTTGCCATCACCTATCCAGAAATTTATCAAATGCAAGTTCGCGCCATCGCTGAAGCGGCGGCAATGTGTATTAAAGAGGGCATGCAATTAGAGCCAGAAATTATGATTCCGCTCATTGGTGTAGACAAAGAACTTCAGGTACTTCGCGCGCAAGCAGTTGAAGTCGTAGCAAAAGTGCAAAAAGAAAAAGGCACGAAGTTCGATTACACAGTTGGCACAATGATCGAACTTCCGCGCGCAGCCGTGACTGCCGATGAGATCGCGCAATATGCAGACTTCTTTAGCTTCGGTACTAACGACTTAACACAAACGACACTCGGCCTTTCTCGCGATGATGCGGGAAGATTCCTAGGAACGTACGTAGCTGACGGCTTGTACGCGGTCGATCCATTCGTATCGATCGATCAAAAAGGTGTCGGTAAGCTGGTTCAAATCGGTGTTGATCTCGGAAGACGAGCAAAACCTGATTTAAAAGTTGGCGTTTGCGGGGAACACGGCGGAGATCCAGACTCAATCCGTTTCTTCCAAAAAGCCGGCCTCGATTACGTCAGCTGCTCTCCGTACCGCGTCCCAATCGCGCGCTTGGCTGCCGCGCAAGCGGCTCTCGCGCAAAAGCCCGCGGGCCCGGGGCATTAGTTCTTTAAATGTTTTTTGAGGTCGCGGTCTTCATGGCGGAAGTGGAGATTGCGATCGCCAAAACGAGATGCGATCAATCGTGTGCGAAGTGTAATCTTGCCCACTAGGCGACCTGGGTCGTTTAGACCTGAGCTTTCATACATTTCAAATAGCACTGCGCCCACCGGGATTTGCGCCATGACTTCTCGTTCGTCTTTGTAGCGATCTGAGCTCATCAAATTTTGTATTTCTAATGGAGCGCGGAACACGAATCGTCGAGGTGCAGGCTTTTTCATGAGCTTCGTCATTTCGTCGACCGGAATATAATTCGGAGCAAAATGTGCACGATCAAAAATCCATTTAAATGCTTTTCCAAGTTTTGATTTTGGAGCAAACGGCAGCTCATTGCTAAACGGATAGAGCGTATCATCGCGAAAGAAATTAAAGTCAGGCTTACCCTTTGGGTCATTGCTTTTCATCTGCGGATCGAACGACTTACCGATATTGAAATTCACCGATGGCACTGCGCCATCCATCAACACTTTTATCGAAAAGCTTGGATAGAGAGTCCCATTTGCCGGATTTACCGCATTTGAAAACCGAATCAAGCCGTCGAACTTGACGTACGATTCATCGATAGGTTCAAACGAAAACCAAGCGGTCGAACCAAGCTTGTGAATCAGCTTTTGCCGTTCAGCAATAATGACGTCTTGAGTGTTATTAAATGCGCGACTGAGTTGCTTGGGCAAAAATCCAAGAATGTCTTTTAGCAAACTATCGCCAAAGTTTTCGTATGTTGGAAGTGTCGCATACTCAGTTCGTTCGATTTGTTTCCACAAAAACGCAAGTTTTTGCTCACTCGTTGCTTGCTCATAGTTTGCTGGTAGCTTGAAAGAAAGATTCTTCTCTCCAGTAAAAAAACGTTCGACAAGTGCTTTTGAGTATTCAACAGAATGCTCTACCGTCGAGAAATTCAAAATTTCGCCAGCGAAATATAAACTATCACGACCTTGACTCGACTCGATCAAACGGTAAGGGTCCGTCTTGAGCGTAGCGGAATCGAAATGTGGGAAGTAGCGCCAGCCCACATTCTTTACGACCTTTAGTTTCTTAAATCCGTTGGCCTTCGCGAAACCTCGAATTTGTTTTTCGACTTCTAGCGGAGCGATCCAGTCGTTCGAAAGAGTGTAGAAGTTAACGACGTTGGCTTCCGTCGGCCAGCGGTGAAGCCATGAAACCACTGTTCCTTGGCGGCTCGGATCGTAATTTCGAGTTACGACACCATTACCGGTCGGAATTCCTTTTAGTTCAACGAGAGTAGAGTAGTAGTGCTGGTATCGAATTTTTCCAAAAACACCTTCCAAAGCTGGCAGCAACTCGATTGCTTGAGCGGCTGTATCGAGCGGCGCGGTCCAGATCAGAACATCAAATCCTAATTCTTTTCCTGCTGCAGAACGTACGACCCATTCGCCACGTTGATGCTGAGCAGACTTTACTTCAAAGCCAACAACAACGTTCAGGTGCCGGGCAACTGCTTTCCACAATTCTTGGTAGCCGTCTTTCAACATGTGAACTTGACCTAAAACGAACGAACGTAAGAGTGCCGGCGAGAAATACCGAAGCACATACGCAGCTGGAACTTCTTTCAGGTATCCATAACCGAAAGAAACAAACGTGTGTGCCAAAAGCTCTTCGAGATCCGAAGCAAATTTCACATTCTTCTTAGCCCACGAAGTAAATGGCTCCGAGAGTTCTGCGGGCAAGCCATCCAGTCCTGGCTCATCCAACCTGAGTCGATATTTTTTGTAGAGATGTTCGTACTCAAGAGTGGCAGCAAGGTATCGCATCTTCCGCTTGAGGCTGATGCCTTTTAACGTCGAAGTTTCAGGATTAAATTCCGATAGGCCACTTGAGCCTTTGGCAAACTTAACGATCTCCTGATCAAACTCTTTCGCAAGGGCGATGACTTCTTTATACGAAGGGCCGCTCATGATTGCGCCCATCTCATAGTTTTTACCGTTGTACGTAATGGTCTGCGTCTTTCCGCCGATTTCGAGATTTCTCTCAAGCACAGTGATGTTTTGATAGCCTGCTTTTTTGAGGTAATAGCCAGCACTCACGCCCGCCGCACCTCCGCCGACAATGCCAATGCGAGCATCGTGAGGCGCAATAGCATTTGCGATTTGAACGAAAAATATTGTAACTGCAAGAAAACTAAAGCGAAGCATGCCTATAGCAAGAGCCAGATTCGTGCCACGACGAACGGCATACGGCGAGTATAGAACGCTAGCTTATCGGTGCTCGCGAACCGGCGCTGTCAAAACCGAGGTTGCGGAACCGTTTTACGGCTCAAAGTGATCATGGCTGTGAGCCTTAGCTCACAGTCTTAAGAATGCCCATAATCATCCGTTTCAATTCACAATCTGATAAAGCGTATTGAGCGCTATAGATGCACGCCGCTTGCATTTCGAAACTTTTGTCGAATTGTTGCGTATTTGAAGTGGGCGTTTCCCTTGAGAGAATAGATTCTATGGGAGAAGCAATCTATGACTCAAATCTCTGAGGCACTAATCGTCGTACTAACCGTTGGAGTGTTAACGTTAGCAATCGGGAATTTCGGAAGGGTGGACAATCGAGGACCCGCAAGTATTAATGAAGCAAACCAGATAGGATCCCGATCGTTCGACCTCGACGCAAAAAAATCCGCATTAGAAATCCGAGTCCGACCTCTCTACATGAGCTCTCCCGATACAGGCACCATCGAAAAATACTTAGTAAATGCAAAGAAAATCGGAATCCTTGAGCACTTCACCCTCGAACAAGAAGATACAAATGGAGAAGAAATTTACTGCGCAGAGATTAGCTCCGAACAAGTAAAGCCCGGCGTTTTCGCCGATCTCCAAAAACTCCACACAGATATTTTGATTACCGACTACGAAGTGACTTCAGTGAGAAGCTGCAGAACCCAAGCAGTCCATCCAGTAGCAGGATTATAAATTTAGAATGTGCCCGTAAGTGCGAATTCAAAACCGTCTTCGATAAAATCGGTTTTGATTCCGTCTCTAGAGAAAACTCCGACTTGGCTCATGCGAGTGTAGCCAATGTCGGCACCGAAATTGTTCGTGAATTGAATAACTCCATGCGCCTGGTAGCCAAAGCTCGGCAACACCAATTTCACAATGTCATTATCAAGAAACGTACTCACGTTACCTCCGGCTTTTAAACCGAAGTTATCCGTAAACATGTAAGCAAGACTCCCATCGATGCGCGCCATCGGATAGTAAGCGCCTTGTTCTCTTAGCTGAATGAATGTTCCCGCGCTCGTCCATCCGATTTCTTGAACCGGAAGTTTCGCGTAACCGAGAGAAATTCCTTCGGCCTTTTCAACTTCATCTTTTGTGATCTCGGCATTGAGGGTGCCTTTTGTTTCTTCTCTTGCATGAATTGTTAAATAGGGACGCACATAAGAAATCCGAAAACCATCGATTGCGGATTCGCTATCCGACGGAAGAGAAGTTCGCGACTCCTGCGCATTAGCAGCAACCGACGCAATTAGAATCAAGACACAAAAAAGCCCTCTCATAATTCTCTCCACTCTGTGATGGAGATATTAGAAGAAGGCTTTCGCAAATGAGCAACTAAAATCTAGCTACGTTTTTAGTGGCAAGTTGCGCGCATGACTGGATCCATTACAACGACTTCTTCGTAGATCGGGTTATCGATCGTACCCACGTTCTTCATCGACTTGTTTTCACGTCCCTCAACAATACCTAGTTTTGTAATCTGAGTGCGGGTTTCATCTGTGTAGACGTAAAGATCGCCAACGCTGCCAGATGCAGCGAAATATTTTATAAATAAAAGAGGTTGCGCTCGGTCACTGTCCATCCACATTCCAGTAATCTGTCTCGAGATAATCATCACAAGATTCTCGAGCCTAACATCAACTGTGGTGCTTGTTTTACCGTTCTCCATACGCGTGCCGCTACAAACCCAATTAGTGGAGTGAGCATTGTACGCTGCGATCAACGCAGTTTTATATGGTTCCATATCTTTGACTTCCATCCACCCCGCAAAAGCAGAAGTTGCAAAAAGTGAAAGTGCGATCCCTAAAATTGTCGATTTCATCCAAGCCCCCTTTAATAAACTGATACTCTTTAACTAGACCACCCCTTGTCACTAACTAAGACATCCGAAGGTGCCAAGCTCCAAAATCGGAAGCCATGCGTCATCTGCATAAAACATCTGCCCCAATCAGTCCGTCCGAGGGCGCGGACACGCCAGAATCTATGAAAAGAACCCCTTTAAGCGCCTTTCAGAAAGGCAATGTGGGGAGTTTTTAACGGCTCCTTTAACTCTTCGTTGATTTTAGGCACAATCCTGGATTGAAGTAGAGGAAGACAAAAGGCCAGGACACCGCAACTGTCGCGCATTTGCGCGCTTTGTCGCCTGCCTTAGCAGCATGGGTATTCATCATCGAGGGATAGACATTGAGAATCAAAAAGCTCGAAATCATTGGTTTCAAGTCATTTAAAGACCGCACAGTTATCCAGTTCGATTCAGGTATTACGGGCATCGTTGGCCCGAACGGATGCGGTAAATCAAACATCGTCGACGCACTGACTTGGGTCATGGGTGAGATGTCCGCAAAACATCTCCGCGGCTCTTCCATGGAAGACGTCATCTTCGCTGGTGCCGAAGGCTACGCGCCGATGGGCATGTGTGAAGTAAGCCTGACTCTCGAAAACGACGGCGGACCTTTTCCAGTTCAGTACTTAAAACATTCTGAAATCATGGTGACTCGCAGACTTCATCGCTCAGGTGAGTCGGAGTACTTAGTAAACAAAGAGCCAGCACGTCTTCGGGACATCCAAGAAATTTTCATGGACACGGGTGCTGGCGCAAAAGGTTTCTCGATCATTCAACAGAATATGATTGGTCAAATGATCACGGCGAAAGCTGAAGATCGTCGTATGTTGATTGAAGAAGCGGCTGGTATTACGAAGTTCAAAGCTCGTAAGCGTGAGTCGCAACGTAAGTTGATTGCAACTGAACAAAACTTAGTTCGCCTTCACGACATTGTGAATGAATTAAAACGCCAGATCGATTCGCTTCAGCGCCAAGCGCAGCGTGCAGAACGCTATCGCAACTTAAAACGCGAAATTGAAGATCTCGATTTGTGGCTCTCGTCGCGCCAATACCTCGAACTCAAAGAGGCAACTGAGCGCTACAATAGAGAATTCGAAGAGGCACAAACTCTCGAAGCAGCGGCCACCAGCGAAAGCTCAGGAAACGAAGCTGAGCTTCAATCTTTACGTGCTGATCTCGCGATTCGCGAAACAGAAGTAAGTGACATCCAAACTCGTCACTCAGAACTGAAGTCTCACGTTCAGAAAAAAGAATCTGAACTCCAAGAGCTTCGTTTTGAAATTGAACAGGCTCGAAGAAATAAAGAAATGACTGGCTCGCTCGTGCAAGAGAGTGCCACTCGAAAAGAAATGCTCGAATCCGATTTAAAGCGCGTACAAGATTCTCTCGCGACAGTACGCGCAGATGCTGAAAGCCTAAGAAACGAATTCGCTGAAAAGCGTGAGCGTTTTGAAACAGCGCAAACTCGCATTAACGAAGTCGATATAGATTTAACTGATGCTCGCCGTGAACTTTTGACGGTTAGCCAAGGTGAATCGTCGATTGCAGCTCGTGTGCTTTCACTTGAAGAAACAATCCAGACAATTTTGGATCGTGAGCAAGAGGCGCAATCGATTCTGCAAGATCTACTTACTAAAAAAGTCGACTTCGAAGCTAGGCGGAACAAAGTTTACGGACAGGTCGAGTCTGAACGTCAGATGCAACTCGATATCGGTCGTGACGTTGAAACGCTTCTGACTGAGAAGCAGCGTCTACAATCTGAGATTGAAACGAAGCGCAGTGAAGTCGACCAATATAAAGACAGTCTCAATGAAGTCACGAGCCGCTTGTACGGTCTCGAGAACATGCAATCCAACCTCGAAGGTTTCCAAGAGGGTGTGAAGTCAGTCATGTTCTGGCAACGCCAGCGGATCGATGCGATGCCAGAGGCGGATCGTCAGATGATGGCGCGCTTTCAGCCTGTCGCTGAGGTCGTAGAGGTTCCAGTTGAGTATGAACTCGCAATGGAATCGGCGCTCGGCCCTCGTTTACAAATGCTTTTGTCTGAAGACACTGAGCAAGTACTCGGCGCTGTCGGTTATTTGAAAGAAAACAAATCGGGTCGTTCGAGTTTCATGGCTTCGTCAAGCGGCGGTGGAATGCAGACAGCTGGCTTCGATGCGGGAGCGATCAGACAAGCAACTGGTGTTCGCGCTGTTCTTGAAGAAGTTGTACGCGCACCTGAAAGATTTCAGTCATCAGTACATCGACTATTAAATGGCGTTGCAGTTGTTGACTCGATCAACTCAGCTCTCGCCCTTCGCTCGCAATTTCCACAGTGGACGTACGTAACGACTGAAGGTGACCTCGTCACTGCAGATGGCGTGATCACAGGTGGAACGGCTGAAAGTGCAGATTCGGGCGTTTTAAAACGTCGTCGTGAAATAAAAGAATACTCAGACAGAAAAGAAGAGTGGCAAGGCAAGTTCAGTCTCGCGAAAGCCGTGCTTCGAAAACTCGAAGAACAACTTTCTGGCGTCGTGAGCGAGTTCGAAACTGCACAGACCAAGCGAACTCAACAAGAAATCTTGATCACAGGTTTGAAAAAGGATCTTGAGCGCGCTGAAAACGAACTTTCCAACGCACAAAGTGCAATTGAACGACAGACCCGCGAAGTTCAGCAAGTCAGCACGCTTGCCGAGGGCCGCAGGAACGAACTCGAAGATCTTCAAGGTCGCTTAACTGAGCTTCGTGAGCGCAAAGTTGAGCTTGAGACGAAAACTGAAGCTCTAACAACCGAACTTACAGCCGTTCGCGGTGGCATTGATGATTTGCAAGACGATGTGATGCGCCTTCAAGCGCAATCGGCAACTCGCACGCAAGAGTGCGAAGGTCTTGAGCGCCAACTTGAAATGCTCAATCGCTCTTACACTGACGTTTCAGCTCAGCTTGATCGCATGGCGGATGAATCCGAGAAGAGTACGCAAACGATGTCCTCGGGCCAGATCTTGCTCGAGCAAGAAAAGATCTCTCTTGAAACGGCGATCGTGGAAGTTGAAACGCTTGCGCAAACTGTTGCTGAGCGCCGAAACGCATACGAACAGATTCATACTCGCGCGCGTGAACTTGAACGTTCAGTGTCTGAGCAGATGACTAATCGTAACAAGCTTCAACAAGCGATGAATGAAGCGAAGCTCCACCTTGAGCAAGCTCGAATGAAGGAAGTTTATCTTATCGATCAAATCCGTGATCGGTACATCCTTGACCTCGCTGAAATCGCAGAGCGATATCGCGATCGGGAAGGTGACGTTGCAGAAGCTGAGCGCACGGTAAAAGATCTTCGCGATAAGATCGCACGCATCGGTGATGTGAACTTAGCGGCAATCGAAGAGTACGATGAAGTTGCAAAACGTTATGAGTTCTTAAGCCAACAGCAGACTGATCTCGTTGAAGCTAAAGAGCAGCTCAAAAAAGTCATCGATCGTATCAACCGTATTTGTTCAAAGCGTTTCAAAGATACGTTTGAGCAAGTGAACGAGCGCTTTACGAAAGTTTTCCCAGTTCTATTTGGCGGCGGCGAAGCGCAGCTCATCCT
>JANOUF010000114.1:0-16236 GCA_031416685.1 Bdellovibrionales bacterium | reverse complement strand
ATGAAGTAGATGGAGTGTTTGAACGATTAGTAAAATGAAAAACGCTGGTTCAGAGTTCATGATTAGCAGCAGTTGTCTTGGCGGAGCTTAACCATTTTTTCTGACCAGGCGCCGAATTCGCGCTGGTAGCGATCAAACACTTTCCAATCAATGCAGTAGCGAGAGCGCGGGCCATCTATGATCCCGCGAATGATTCCGAGTTCTTTGAGTGCTTTTAGGTGCTGACTAACAGTTGACTGTGCAAGCGGGAGATCCGCAACCAAGTCCCCACAGATACATTCCTGCTTTTCAGCAAGCACTTTGAGGATCGCAATACGCGCTGGATGCGAAAGGGCTTTCGCGAAATCCGCTACTTTTAGATCTTTGTCAGGAAAGTCGATAATTCTTGGCAATGCCATATGAGTTATCCTATATCGTAATCATACGATTAACGGCAAGGACTCATATGAACATTTTATTTATGTGCGTAGCAAATTCAGCTCGAAGCCAATTGGCTGAAGGCTTGGCACGTTCAATTTTTCCAGAGGCAACTATCGAGAGTGCAGGTTCACACCCAGGAAAGCTCAATCCGTTTGCGGTGAAAGCTATGGAAGAAGTTGGGATCGATATTTCAAAACATTATTCAAAAGCGCTCGATGAACTTTCGCCTAGGTTTTTTGTGGGCCTTGATTACATCATCACTCTTTGTGCTGAAGAAGTTTGTCCAACAGTTGTGGCACAAAACGCAAAACGACTGCATTGGCCGTTTCCTGATCCGGCATCAAAAGAGCCATTCGCTGATGATGTATTGCTAAAACGCTTCCGCGACGCTCGCGACTATATCAAAAAACGCCTTCTTGAATTTAAAAAGGAACTCGGTCAATGAGTGGGAAACTTCTAGCGGAGTTTCTCGGGACGGCGGGGTTACTTATTGTAGTAGTCGGCTCTGGCATTATGGGCGAAACCCTTGCTCAAGGAAACGATGCTATCGCGCTACTTGCAAGCTCCCTTGCGACGGGCGCGGGTCTTTACGCTCTCATTCAAACTTTTGGCCCGATTTCTGGTGCGCACTTTAATCCTGCTGTGAGTTTAGTCGAGAGATTATGGAAGCGACTTTCCACGAATGAGTTGATTGCTTACTCGTTCATGCAAATTTTGGGTGGGCTAGCGGGAGTGTTCCTCACTCACGCAATGTTCGGGCAATCAATCTTTCAGCTATCAACTAAGAGCCGAGGTGAACCGAGGCTGTGGTTATCAGAAGTAATCGCCACTTTCGGATTGATATTAGTTATCGCCCTATCGGGAAGAAAAAACGTACATGCAACGCCTGCAGCAGTTGCGCTTTATATTACCTCAGCCTACTGGTGCACATCTTCAACTTCATTTGCAAATCCGGCAGTAACCATCGCACGTAGTTTCACCGATACTTTCGCAGGGATCCTATTGACAGGAGCACCAGGATTCATTGCCGCGCAATTCGTGGGTGCGGGAATAGCCGTATACGTAGTTTCTTATTTCCTTGGCGATAGAGTTGAATTGTGGAAATGATTCTTATTCCAATTGTCGCATTCGGTGCTTCCCTACTTACATTCTTTTCAGGATTCGGCTTAGGGACACTTCTTATGCCAGCCTTCGCAGTGTTTTTTTCTGTGGAACTTGCCGTTACTCTTACGGCGATTGTTCACTTTTTGAATGGGCTTTTTAAGCTAGCGCTAATTGGCCGACACGCGCGAATCCAAGTTCTCATCAAGTTCGGTATTCCGGCGATGCTCTCGGCTCTCTTTGGCGCGTTGCTTTTAACAAAAGCATCCGATCTAGAGCCGGTTGCGAGTTACCAGTTATTCGGAAAACAATTTTTCGTACTTCCGATTAAGCTCCTGATGGCTGTTTTGATTTCCACATTTACGTTCATTGAATTATCGCCGAAGCTGAAAAGCCTCGAATTCAGCCAAAAGTATCTCTCGTTAGGTGGAGTGTTAAGCGGCTTCTTCGGTGGTTTATCGGGACATCAGGGCGCGTTGCGCTCAGCATTTCTCGCGAGAGCTGGACTAACGAAAGAAGAGTTCGTAGGTACAGGAGCTGCAATTGCATCTCTAATTGATATTGCACGTCTTTCTATTTACTCGAATCACCTCAGTTCTGAGGGTATCCGCGCTAACTTCAATTTGCTTGCTGTTGCTACGTTGGCTGCCTTTGTCGGGGCCCTGCTTGGAAACCAACTACTTAAAAAGATGACTATGGGTGGCGTCCAGGTCGCCGTATCAAGCACACTTCTGATTCTGGCCTTGGCTTTGGGAACTGGGATTATTTAAAAAACTTTCGTCTTTTTTGGATCTGCTCCGTCTTTATAGATCAGCACTTAGGCTCAAAGGAGACATTATGAAGTTCGGAAGTTTCATCGACGTAATCAAAAAGTATCCAAGTCAGCCACTTCACTTTTGGGTCGAGAGCAAAAAGTTAAGCGGCTCGTACCACATCTGTTCACTCCAAAGAACAGCGACTGCTGCTAGGCCCTGAGCCGTTGAGAGACAATGATCAGAACTCCAGTAATAACAAAGGCGACGCCTAAAAAATCGCGCGGTGTTGGGCTTTGGCCTTCAATTGCCCAGAGCCAAACAAGTGCAGCGGCAACGTAAACACCACCATATGCGGCGTAAGTTCGGCCAGCAGCATCCGGATGAAGAGTCAGAAGCCATGCGAATACCGCAAGACTGATTGCGGCTGGAACAAGCAGGAGTGGCGACTTGCCTTGCTTGAGCCATAGATACGGAAGGTAACAGCCAATGATCTCGGCAATGGCTGTCGCAATAAAGAGTAAGAGAGTTGTAGTTAGTTGCAACACGCGGTCTTCGTAAAACCTACTGACATTACTTCACAGCTTGAGTCGCTGCTTTTTGATCCGCAGGTTTTCAGGAAGTCGATTAAGAACGATTTTTTTGCTGTCATAATTTTTAATTGCTCTTCTATCTCGTCAACTTTTTCAGAAATTTCAGACGTACTGTTCCGCAAGTCATTTTATTTTGGGAACGCACGACCTCAAGAAGATCCTTGATTTCATTTAAAGTGAAACCAACTTTCTTAGCTTCGAGAATGAACTTTAGGTCTTCCATATGTTGAGTCGTAAACTCACGGTAGCCCGAGTCTGTGCGACCCATGCCTGTCAGTAGACCCATCTCTTCGTATAAACGAAGAGCGTTGCGACCTAAATCAAAGGTCTTCATCAAGTCTGCTGTTGAATACTTTTGCTTGTTAAAATCGTTCATACCTAACACTTAGCCATAAAATTCGAATTGGGGCAACGCACCAAAAAATACCTCTTGAGTCGGTTCTATGGGACCGGCCTTAGCCTGCTTTTAGACCAAAAGGAGGTTTGATATGTTTTTAAAGTCAGTTTTAGTAGCCCTGTTAATGATTGTCACTCAGTCGGCGTATGGCTTGCCTGAAGAACCTTGGGCAACTGCTCGAGCACTTTCTGGATTTAAAAAATCACTGAAAGTCGAAGAGAAAGCGGCAGAGCTAATAGCTGAGGGTTTCAAAGTTGCGCAAGGTGAGCCAACTGTCGTTAGAACTTATGCGTTTCACGGGAGCATGAGCTACCAAAGAGACCGAAGATACTTAGTTACTCAGGTGTTTCACACTCCGTGGAGCAGCGAGAGCGTGAGTGCACTTGTGAAGATCGCACTGAACGGAACTGCTGTAGTAAGTCTCGTTGATTTATCGGTACGGACAGAAGACGAGCAAGAAGTGGTGCAACCATGAACACGAGAGTTGCTGCCGCAATTACTGCCGTAGGTGGGTTATGTGCACTTTGTTGTGTTATCCCCATCGCGGGATTTCTAGGGCTCGGAGCACTTGAAGCATTTTTCTGCGATAGTCCGTGGGCAATCGGGATGGGGATCGGGATCATGACGATCGGTTTAGCATTGCTCGCATTTAAATATTACAAAGGGTCATGCGCGAAGAGTGCAATCGCCGCAAACTGCTCAGTTGGATGCGGATGCAATGCAAGTTGAACAGTCATGCCACCTACCGCCACTGAGTCTCACGAGTCTCACCAATGAGACTCGTCAGCACTCGCAAAATTTTGCAAACAAATATTTAGTTACCACTTCAGTGATTCTCAACATTTCCACTTTTCTCCTAGGGACGTTTAATGAAATGCGCGGAAGCGCAGAGGGGGAGCTATGGCTTTAGAGAACAAGAATCTGGAAAGGCCGAGAGATACACACGATTAAACGTGATGATGTCTACCGAGCGATCTTTGAAGTGGTTGATCCAATCTTAAGCCAAATTCTCGAAAGTGCATTCTGAAATTTACGAAAAGGTTGTTTCAGATTGCACTTGAGGAAGGTTTAGTAGAACGAAATCCCTGCTTGGGGATTCGAGTGAGAGTGCCAGAGATCGAGCAAAAGGTGTTAACTGCTGCGGAAGTGAACATACTTTTGCAGGAAGCTAAGAAGCACGATCATAAGTTCTATGATATTTGGGTGATGGCACTGCTGACTGGAATGAGATCTGGAGAGTTGTACGCATTAAAGTGGACCGACATTGATTTTGAAGCACGGATTATTCACGTTTCAAAACAGTGGACCTCAAAGAATGGTTACGGCCCAACTAAATCGCGTAAGACAAGAGTGGTCCCGATTTCTGATAGCCTCTTGAGTTTTCTAAAAGAGTTGAAGCTTAAACGAGATGATCAGGAATTTATTCTTCCGCATCATGCTGAATGGCAGAGCGGGGAGCAGGCAAAAGTTATTGGAGGCTTTTGCTCTGCGATTGGGATTACGCCAGTTAAGTTCCACGACCTTAGAGCAACTTTTATTACGAACCTCCTCGCGCAAGGAGAGTCGTTGGCAAGAGTCATGTCCATGGTTGGGCATACGGAACTTAAGACCACCAACGGCTATTTGCGGCGAGCAGGGGTCGATGTAAAAGGTGGAACAGAGCAGCTGGGGTATTCAGTACCGATCAGCGTTCCTGGTCAGGTTATTCAGTTGAAACGCTAAGAACTAGGCAGAAATATTAGCTCAAAGCTTCAAAATGCTACTCGGATGGAATGCGATTCGAAGAATTCCGTGGGTTTGCTCGGCATTGGTCCACCCCGCCAATTTTCGAATCCACTTTCATCCAACATTTTGAACATGAAAAGTTCCACTGGGATATCCAGTACTTATTAAAATCGTTCCGAGCTCTTCAATCCTCACTCACCCGAAACACGACGAAATTTCGCGAAATTTCCTGATTTTGCTTCTTCTTTGCTACTTGTGACAGTGGCTGTGCTTGGCCTATTTTGCTGCTGAATTCGCTAAGTGCATCGACCCCTACCACTGGTGTCGGGTCGGTGCCTTTGCTCGCGCTGTTTTGTTGGCCAAAAAATTTTTATGAGGGGGAAGCTCATGTACGAGATTCTTGTTCGTTTGATTCTTTTAGCAGGCTTGCTGGAAGCTCTAGGAGGCGTTTAAAACCTAAATTTGACAACTATTCCACTATGCGGTATAGTGTAAATCAGAAGGGACAGCATGATTCGCAGCTTCGGTAACAAGGTTGCCCAAGATATTTGGGAAACAAATAGTTCTAAGTCGCTTCCAAAAGAATTTTGGATACGTGCCAAAGCTCTTCTGACGATCATGCACGGAACAACGGAGATTAACGACTTAAAGATCAAGGGCCAGCCTCCCAATGTGCGGTTGCATAAGCTCAAGGGTGACCGCAAAGAAGAGTGGAGCGTTACGATCAAGCTTCCTTGGTGCATCACGTTTAAGTTCAAAGCTGACGAGTTTATTGACGTGAAGATCGAGAATTATCATTGAGGTGTTTATGATTAAGAATCCAAAACCGATGCATCCAGGACAGGTTTTAAACGAGATTTACATGAAAGAGATGGATCTCAATCAATCTCAATTAGCTGAGAAGTGCGGCTGTTCACCGAGAAAGATCAACGAAATCGTGAATGGCAAGCGTGCTATTTCTCCAGAGTTTGCGATCATTCTAGAAAAAGTTCTCGGTACTACTGCAGAGATGTGGGTTCGTATCCAGGCGGAGTATGACCTGTGGTCGGCGCGAAGAAAAGTCGCCTAAGAAAATTGGAAAAGATGAAGACTAAGAAAAATCCGCACACGGGTTCTAGTTTTGCCGACTTTCGGTCTTATGCCGCCATTTATTTTCCAGATGATTTCAGCAAAATTTTCGATTAAGCCTAACGGGTCTCGAACTCATTTGGAGCCATAAGCTATGCATAAAGGATCTTGTCTCTGCAAAGCCGTGGACTTTGAAGTTGAAGGTAAGTTGCCCGCAGCAAGTGCATGTCATTGTACGATCTGCCGAAAACACACGGGCCATTATGAAGCGGGGGTCGATGTTGATAAGTCGATCGTAAAAATACACGGGTCCGAAAATGTTAAGTGGTATCAATCGACTGAAAAAGCACGTCGTGGATTTTGTGAGACGTGTGGGTCGGTTTTGTTTTTTGAACCTACTCGAGGAAATTGGATTGGTATCTCCATGGGTGCCTTTGACGGGCCGACAAACACAAAATTAGAAAAACATATCTTTGTTGGAGATAAAGGGGATTACTACGAGCTCAATGACGGAGCACAACAATTTGTTCTTTATCCTGGAGCAGAAAACATTAAGTGAGTTCGATGAAAATCCACGAATACAAATCGCAGTTTGGCTAGCTCACGATGCGGACGGGAATGAAGTTTTTCCGACGACATCTATCGACATCACCGAACGTAAACGTGCAGAGCAAGAACTACTGGTTAGTAAGGAAGCTGCCGAAAAAGCGAACCGTGCTAAATCTCAATTCTTGGCGAACATGAGTCATGAGATACGAACTCCGATCGGAGTCATTCAAGGGTTTGCCGATCTACTTAACGAATGTTCGGGGCTGCCAACCGAACAAAAGCATTGGGTGCAAACAATCGGGCGGAACACGCGGCTTCTAACAAGCGTGATCGGTGAGATTTTAGATCTCTCGCGAGTTGAAGCTGACATGCTAGAAATAGAGCGAGTTGTCTTTCCGTTAAGGGATGTCGTTGACGACATCAGCGCGAGCATGCGGTTTAAGGCAGAAGAAAAAGGAATCGCTCTGCATATTTCAGTTGATGAGAACGTCCCGCCGAGAATCAGTTCAGATCCGACCAGGCTCAGACAAATTCTAATTAATATTATTGGGAACGCGATTAAGTTCACTGAACGCGGCACCGTCAAAGTTCGTTTCTCAGTCGCAGATGGTAAACCCAGCATGTCAATCCTAAAGGTCATTGTATCTGATACTGGGATGGGTATGTCGAGCGAGCAGCAAGCGAAAGTTTTTGAACCTTTTGTGCAAGGCGATTCGTCCATGACAAGAAGATTTGGCGGCACTGGACTGGGCCTTGCGATTTCAAAACGGCTTGCAAAAGCTCTTCAGGGAGATCTTCGTTTGCTGGAAAGTTCGCCAGGCAAAGGCGCAACATTTGAGTTAACTTTCTGTTGTGGAGTCAACGGTGATGACAAAGCAGAGAAGATTGAGCCGGCAAAGAGTGCGCCTCAGCGCGACCAGCTGAAAAACAAGAAACTTTTGTTGGTCGAAGATTCACCAGATAATCAGTTTTTGGTTGAGCGCTTTCTTAGCGAATCCGGTGCGCAGGTGATTACTGCAAACAACGGTCGTGAAGGTGTAGAAAAAGCAATCGGTGAGCATTTTGATTTGATTCTCATGGATATTCAAATGCCGGAGATGGACGGGTACGAGGCACTAAAGGCCATTCGCTCCAAGGGATTCACTCTGCCTATCATTGCATTAACTGCCCACGCGCTCAAAGAAGAGCGAGTGCGCGCCCAGCGAGAAGGTTTTGATGGCTATCTTACGAAGCCGCTAAACAAGGCGGCGTTAATTCAAAAGCTTGCATCGATCCTAAGCTGAGGTGGCGGTCTAGTACGCATAATTGAAGCCCGTCCTTGACCATCGCGTGCGCTTTCTCGATAGTGGCGAATCTGCTATTTCCAAACCAGGGAGTTTAAATGAAGTTTGTAACGGAATTCGCGAATTTTACATTGGCATCGGCATTGAAGGCACGTACCGCACTCGCCGCCGATGGAAAACCTCCCGAGGAAATCCAAGCAAGCTTAGGTGGTACATACAAGCTTGAAGGCGAGAAACTCACACATTTGATCAACGCACTCGAGGTCGCTTCTCAGAACACTGAAAACTTGAAGCGCGTTTTAGTTGTCAGCCTTGGCGAAGGCGAGAAGGCTCCTGCGAAAGCGATCCAGGTAGAAGCATTTCACTATGTTCCAGATTTTCATGTCACTGCTCGCCCAGCGCAAGGTGACAAAAGAGATGCAAAAGGCGGCCGTGGCGGCAAAGGCCGCAAGGGCGGCGGAGATCGTGAGATGAAGGAATCTCCATGGGGACTTTCTCAAGAGCAAAAAGTTGCAAAGAAAGCGGCTCAAGCAAAAGCCGCTGCTGAAAAGCGCAAACCAAACTAAAGAACGAGTGTAAGCCTGCTGTATCTAGGGGTTTCTTTGTGATCAACAATGATGTGCTTCGAAGTCTTCGCCACATGCTCTCAATCACCGAAACAAAGATGATTGAGATCGCAGCACTTGGTAATGCGTCTGTCACCGCTGACGAAATGTCGGCGTATCTCAAGCGTGAAGACGAAGACGGATTTATCGAGTGTCCTCAAAATGTAATGGGTCGGTTTTTAAACGGGCTCATTTATTTCAAGCGCGGCCGCGATGATACGAAACCTGCGCTTCAACCTGAACTCCCGACAAACAATGTCGTGCTTAAAAAGCTTCGCGTTGCTTTTGAGCTCAAAGACGTCGACATCATTGCGATTCTTCAGAGTGTTGATTTTCGAATTTCAAAGCCCGAAGTGAATGCCCTATTCCGCAGAGATGATCATGCGAATTTTCGTGCGTGCGGCGATCAGCTTTTAAGGAATTTCTTGAAAGGCCTGACAGCCCGCGAACTATAATGAAGACAGACGAAACATCTCAAAACAAAAAAATTGTTCAGGACGCTTTTGATAACTGGATTCAGCGGCGCGGGAGCATTTTCGATTTGCTTGCCGCCGATGCAACATGGAAGATTTTGGGACGACACGAACTTTCTCGCGAATACAGAAAAAATGAATTTTTGACGAGCATCATTCAGCCGTTCATGGAGCGATTCGCAACTCTGCCATCCCAAAAAGTAAAAAGCATTACCGCCGAAGAAAACCGCGTACATATCTCATTTTCTGTTGAGGGCGTGCTCAAAGACGGCACGCAATATCGCAATGACCTTTCCTGGCTCTTCAGAATGAAAAATCAGAAGGTTGTTGAGGTCGAGGCACTTCTTGATCTTGAAGAGTTCGCCAGAGCCCTGAATAGCGATTGAACATCATCGACGGGTGCAACTGATTCAATGTACGAATCGGGGCGAACCAACAAAGTCTGATTCGCATAAACGCAATCTTCTGCCCAATAACCATTATCTTTTTTCGGCATGATGCGAATAACGCGAACGAAATCGGGCAGAGCTACGTCCACGTCGGCATCACCAAACACCAACAAAGTGTATTTTGTGTAGTCGAGCAGGGAGTAAAGGCGAGTTTTTCCGCAAACGCCGTCATTTACCTCGAAGTCAAAAATGCGCTGACCGCGCAAGCCATCAATTCCGTACCTTATTCCCATCCCAGTGATGTTTCCAGCGCGACGCTCGACTATCTTGACGT
Source organism: Bdellovibrionales bacterium (assembly GCA_031416685.1). Classification (GTDB taxonomy): domain Bacteria; phylum Bdellovibrionota; class Bdellovibrionia; order Bdellovibrionales; family JAMPXM01; genus JANOUF01. The sequence continues at coordinate 6,547 of JANOUF010000114.1, read as the reverse complement.
AGTCTTTTGCGTGCGTGGCAGTTTCGGAGTGTTTGGTTGCGCGAACAAGTTCACCTGATGTTTCTATCACGCTCAGTGCAACGGGTTTGCGTTCTTCTTGGTAGCTTCGTAAGAGATTGAGAGGAGCACCATGGTTCTTCACCATATTTAGCTTCCAGATAAGATTGAACGCATCGGCAATTCCCGTATTAAGTCCTTGCCCACCGTTTACTGAGTGAATGTGGCAGGCATCTCCCGCGAGAAAAACACGATCCTCAATCGAAAAATTCTCTGCAACAGATTCTTTGACCGAAAATTGCGAAAACCATTCTACCTTCTCGAAGCTGAGAGAGTGCGGACGCATGGCTCGATTGATCTTGGAAACGGCATCTTCAAGGGTAAAATCTTTCGTGTCCATTCTCACGTAGAAGCGATCAATTTGCCCTTCTCGCGGGATCCAAGCAACGTCTGAGGTCTCCGCCTGAAATACGACAATTTCAGGAACCTTCGGAAAATCCGTTGCAATGGTACCATCTATCACAGCCCATGTGAGCTGCGGCCGCGTAATCTGGAACGGAACTTTAAAAAGTTCACGCACGAATGAGCGCGATCCGTCTGCGCCGACGACAAAGCGAGAACGAATCTTTTCTCCAGCTGCGAGGGTTGTGAGACAGCCATCCTCTATGATCTCAATATTTTCAACATACGTATTCCGTTGAACAGCCGCTCCTGCTTCTTTGAGCTTTCGATCGAGCAGCTTCTCAACAAACGATTGACCAAGCATGAGAAAATGTTTGTGCATGCAGCCGTCAAGATTTTCCCACCAGGAAGATTGCCGAGAAACAAACTTTCCATCTGCCCAGACAGAGCTGGTGTTGCACGGTTTTCCTAATGGATAGAGTTCACTAAACAATCCAGCAAGCTCTAGCAATTGCAGCGTGCGAGCGTTAAGAGCATCGGCTCTTCCAACTTCAAGAGGTCCGGAAGATTTGTCTACGATCACAGTGCTCATCCCACAGGCTTGCGCAAGGTGCGCTGACATAAGCCCAACGGGACCTGCACCAACAATGACAATATCAACGTCTTGAGTTTTCACTGGTAAGCCTGCAAGCCTGGGTTATCAAGCGGAGGATCACTCAACACATGCACGCGCTGAATATGCCGAGGGGCCTTAGACATAAATCCCTCTCTGCCGTGAAGAAGTGAAAAATTGTCGGCAATGACGATGTCACCCTTTTGCCACTCGTGCGCGTAAAAATTTGCCGGAGCGTAAAGCGCCTCATTTAAACTGCGATGGAATGTTTCCAAATACTTCTTGCTGACGCCGCCAAACTTTAGATCAGGTGGATTTACAAAGTGTCCTTTGCTCGCATCAGGTGGTTCGTTGTACCGAATCACCGGAAATTTCCGGTAGGGATGCGTCGTTATGATTGGAGAAACAGTCTTGCTATTATAGAACTCCATCTTCCGCTGGTAGTGGCCAGTGACTCTGCTCCAAAGCTCTCGAAGTTGAGGTGCCGCATTTTTCAATGCAAGCATCGTATTTGAAAATGTCGTACGTCCTCCTTGACCGGCGAGTGGCGCACTTACGCAATGAAAGATCTGATACTCCGGAATTTGCTGTCGATACATACCGTCCCAATGTAGTGGGACATAATTGTTATCGAAGATATGATCCTCAGCATTTTCGCGCTCGATGAGTTCCAAAACCTTTCCAAAAGGCCAAACGCTGATCGAGCCAAAAGCTTCGCAGTAATTTGCGAACTCATCGGAGCTTTCGAAGGTCTTAAATCCACGCAAGAGTATCAGCGCCTCCTCTCGAAACAAACGACGTAGTGCTTCGGGGTTTACGTCCTTTACGCTAACGGTGTCGCTCGTAGGTTCTACGATTACGCCAAACGGTTTTAGGTGAGTGACTTTGTAATTCATATCGACACAATTCATTCCGACGTCAATCATACAGACACCAAACTAAAATGGCTCGGTCGTCCATCCGCATAAATAAGCTCTGCCCCTAACGACTCAGCTTCGGCGCGTTTGAGCAAAACATATCCGTTTGGAGTTTTGACAGCGACTCCGTGCCAAGGGGTCATCCATGTTTCATTTCCAATCAAGCGAATACCCAACTTTTTAGAGCCACAACCGTGCGGATGAATCGATAGTCGAACTGCTGCAGGAAACTCATTCGCAACCAGCTCGCTCCATGCGTTACTTCTTCTGATAACTTCGTACGCTTTCGCACGCGATTCTTTTTGTATTGCTGTTCGACTTTTTACTTGTCCAGAATGCGTGGAGTCTTCGACTAAGAAGCGCGTAATCCCGCAATACATTCGGTTAGCTTCAATATCTTCATGACCCGCCGAAGGCATTGCGCCTCTTCGAACTTTGGTTTTCAGATCATCCAATGATTTTCCAAAGGATTCCATTAGTAGATCGCGCATTTCGTTAAAGCTGCTCGCACCAAAGACATCATCAAGACTAAAGGTTGAGATATCGGAGAGATCCAATTCTTTAGTGATCCGCTCAATTTCGAGCTGGTATGCGGTAACATCCTTCTCCATCATCCCGACAACATCGCTAAACACTCTTCCGTCTGAGCAAAGAATGATCTTGATCCCTGGAGCGTAGTATTTTCTTACGCGCTTACAGAGTTGACCAAGGAACTCAAGGGACAAGCGCTCTGCCTGATCAGGCAACACGCCTAGAACTTTCTCAGTATTAGGTGATTTTCCAGGAAAAGCGGGGAGGGCAAAAGTAACAGGCTCCTGTTTAGCAACCGCCATGAAAATCTTTGTTAAGTGAAGCGAAGAACAGCTTTCGCAGTTGAGTGCTGTACAAGACCCGCTATCGTTCGGAGTGCGCCGATAGTGGTTAAACTCGGCAAGAATCCTCTTCGCTGTTTCAGCGGATGTTTTGTCGATAAATGGCGCGTACGTAAAGGTTCTCATCTGGGCCTCCCTTGACAGCCAAGAGAATCTCAGAAATTGAGGAATAATTAAAATTAATAGCTGAGATGGGAATCATCACCCAAAATGATGTCTGAATCCTGCGAGCTTCATTAGATTGCGCCAAGTCGTCAAGCGTGACGACTTCAACGGCCTAATTCTTCTCACATTTCAAATTTTTAGCATCACAAAAGGAAACGAGAGTTTTATCCCGGCACTTGGCGAGAGCTTCGTTGCGAGCCGTTTCTTCTGACTTACCAATGGCAGAAACGCGCTGGCCATTTGATGCAACTATTTTGCAAGTGTAAGTGTCGACTACCGTGAGCTTTCCACTCGATAGATCGAGTGCCTTAGTGCCTTCGTTTTCATTTTTATTATTGGGATTTACGACTTTCATTCCCGCGCAGCCAAACAGACATCCAGAGACAACCATAAAAACTAAGTACGAATTGATTTTTTGCATGAGTTAACTATGGCGAACTTTTCCCCAACTCTGCAAGTAAAGGGATGCGCGGCGACTCTCCTCGACCGAAATTAACGCAATGTGACCCGCCGCGCCCCGAATTCGAATAGCCAGTGGATGTCTCTAAGTGCATCGAGGTCTACGAACTCTGTTAAGGAATTCCGAACACATCTCGTTTACTTCATTGCGCTCTCCATGGGCGGGCGCAGGCGAAGCTGCTCGATACTTAACTCGTTACGGTAGAGGCAAGGTTTCTAGTGTTGCTCTCGTTGCGGGCGTTACGCCAATTGTAAACCAGACGGAAGATAATCCAAATGGCGTGCCGAAAGCGAAACTTGAAGAAATAGAAAAAGGGATAAGAAAGGACCGGTTTGAATTTTTCCACTCGTTTTTTAAAGATTTTTACGGTGTAGGCGTCGTTAACAAGCCCACATCAGATCAAACATTAGCGTGGGCTGAAATTGTCGCTGGGCAGGCTTCTCTGAAAGCAACTCTTGATAGTGCTAAAGCATTTGGCCAAACTGACTTTAGGCCCGACATGACCTCATTTGCTTCAGTACCAACTTTAATTATTCACGGCACAAACGATAAAACAGTGCCGATTGCGACATCAGGTGAGCAAGCAGCAAAGATGATCCCGCATGCCACCTATAAGCCTTATGACGGTGCGCCGCACGGTCTGAACATCACCCACAAAGAGAGATTTAATCGCGACCTGCTTGAGTTTCTTAGTGAGAATTCAGAGACTGTCGAGATTGGAAATTTTAGATCAAAAGGTGAAACGCAAGGAGAGGTTAACCCAAGCGTGCGGCCTCACTAAAACCTAAGTCAGATGTCGCGTTCCTGACATAATTTCGCACGCCCTAGGTATGCCGGAGTCAATGCGGTAAAATTCTATTTAATGGAAACCAATAACCGTAAGCCCACAGTTCTTGCAGTCGATGATTACCCGGCAAACCTGATTGCACTCGAAGCTGTGCTTGGAGCTGATTATAATATTGTCCAGGCCGTATCGGGTGCGCAGGCGCTAACCCAACTTAAAGCAAATCCAACAATAGACGTCATCTTAATGGATATTCAAATGCCCGATCTGGACGGCTTTGAAACCGCAGCCGAAATCAAAAAGCTTCCGAACTGCAAAGATATTCCGATTATTTTCATCACAGCAGTTTACAAAGAAGAGCCGTTTGTAAGACGGGGTTACGCCGTTGGCGGAATTGATTATTTCAGTAAACCGTTTGATCCCGAAATTTTGAAATTCAAACTCGCAGTATACTCGTCGTTTAAGCGACGCTTCAACTCGCTTAAAATCCGTGAGCAACAGATCAAGGAAACAGAGGAGCTACTTCGTGTAGGTCGTAAATTAACTGCCGTCTTCGAAAACTTGTCGGTTGGAGTATTAATCTCGGATGTTCAAGGGCGCGTTTGTCAGATCAACGAACAAGTTTCACGAATTTGCCAATCAGATTTTGCGGCCGATCCAAACTCCTATGGAGAAATGCTCGGATGGTGGGATGCTAAAGGTAGAATGATCGAAAATTTGGGACCTCTGAGTAAGGCATTGGGCGGAACCGCCTCGCACAGTGAAACGATCAGAATTGCGTGCAAGGGCGGCGAAAGTAAACGGGTACACTGCTCGGCTTCTCCGTTGTTAGGTCTTGACGGCCATGTTGTGGGTGCCGTTGTGGTCCTTCAGGATGTAACGGAATCAAAAAAGATCGAAGCGGATTTAGAAGAGCGAATTACCAGAGTGGTTTCAGCGGGCGTGGACCTTGAAGAGACTATTGCGCCGTAGCCTTCACTTCCAATCGCTTACGCTCCTCGAGCTCGCGTTGGACTGTTGCTTCGGTTTTAAAATTGAATTTGTGATGAATGTATTTAGCCTGGTTTTCCGGTGGCGGTGGAAATTCAAGGCTTGAGATGAGTTCAATCATACAGTTTTTCATCTGGGCGTCTTCGGTAAACGAACGAATGATTGTGGCGCGAGTAACTCGGCCATTCGGTTGTACTTGCCAATCCATAAGAAGTTGACCCTCGTCTTGCTTTGGATTGCGCGCAATCAGTTTGTTGTAGCAACCTTGGGCGGCTCGGTAAGATTTTAGAATTGTATTCTTCGCTTCGTTCTCTACGTAGGGATCTTCGACTTTGGTTTTGTTGCTCAGATCCTTTGCCGATTTTAATTCGGTCATAAGGATTGCCATCTGCTCACTTCTTTTTTGCTCGGAATGTATGATGTATCCGACGAGCGCAAGGATACAGAGAACTAACACAATAATTAATGGATCACGTTTTCCCATGATGAACTCCAGCGTTGAAACGTCACTATCGATTCTCGTTTATTTTCGTACGTTCTGCCAAATGAAAACACCGCCGCCGCTGCCGGTGCTTCCTGGCCAGTTGTCGCCGTAAATAATATTTGTGCCATTGGCGCGACCGCATAATGGAGCGCCCACTGCGAGCGTGCCCTGGCTAATTGCAACGTCGTACGTTGAGGTGCAAGAGCTCATTTCGGTCAGTTGCTGGACCCATGCATGCTGGTTCCAGCGGCCGTTATGACGTGTAAATATGAGAGTAGAAGGGCTCCAGTTGCCAGCCCACGCTGGGCGGAACATTGTATTTCCAGCAACAACATAAATACCCTGATAGTTCTCGGTAGCAACGATCATGTCGTCCTCAAGGTCGATACCTTTTTCAGTGAAGAAGTGTTGGAATCCAACCCAATCCGGTTTGATATAAGCTTCCATTGCCCAATTTGTACCGGTACGTTTCCAAACCCAAAGTGCACCCTGACCAAAATCTTTACGTGCCTCGAACATGTTCTCTGCGCCGTGAATAATCCAATTCACTTGAGTATCGTCGTGGTACATTCCGGCCGCGATCGTGTCGCCGTGGATTCTTAAACGGTCGCTAGCGCCCATACCATCAGAGCCGCCCGCAAATAGTGGTCGCATATAAGACTGGAACGACCACGTCGAGCCACTTCTTGTGAATACGTAGATCGATCCGCCATCCGTATCGACGTTATCGTCGGTAATTGCTCCGCCATTGACGACTGCCGTAATCGAATTGTTATCGTTGATCGCTGTGACTGCAATCGTGTCATTATCAATCGCGACAGAGTACCCGAATGAGTCAAGGCCTTGAGGATTTGGTGCTTTGA
>JANOUF010000113.1:0-2957 GCA_031416685.1 Bdellovibrionales bacterium | reverse complement strand
CGCGCATAAAGCCGAAGAAGAAGGCGTTGCCGTCGCGGAGACGATCGCTGGTTTGAAAGGTCACGTGAACTACGAAACAGTTCCGTATGTGATTTACACCTGGCCTGAATTCGCATGGGTCGGCCAGACTGAAGAACAAGTGAAAGCTACCGGTCGTGCCTATAAAGTCGGGCAGTATCCGTTTAAACCAAACGGTAGAGCTAAGGCGATGGGTTTCACAGATGGCGTTTGCAAAATTATCGCCGACAAAGAAAGCGACCGAGTTCTTGGCGTACATATTCTGGGACCACGGGCTTCCGACATGTTGAGTGAAGGCGTCATCGCAATGGAGTTCGGCGGAAGCTCAGAAGATATTGCGAGAAGCTTTCATGCGCACCCAACGCTCAGTGAAATCATGCGCGAGGCTGCGCTTGCCGTCGACGGCAAAGCCCGGCAGATGTAACACCCTATGAACATTCGCCCAATGCAGTCCGATGATGCTGTCAGCGTTTCAAAGCTCGCAGATCAATTAGGCTACAAAACGAGCCCAGAAGATATCGTTCGCAGATTTTCACTTTTATCAAAAATACCAGATGCCGCATTGTTCGTCGCAGAGATCGATGGCCGTGTAGTCGGTTGGGCCACCGTGAATCGCGAGCGACAAACGCTACTTTCTGAAGGCAATGCTGAGCTCAGCGCTATCGTTGTCGATGAGGCATACCGAGGAAAATCGGTCGGTGCGAAACTCCTGAACCGGGCCGAAGAGTGGGCGAAGGAGCGGGGTTTAGCTCTGATCAGGTTGCGATCCAATGTGAAACGTGAAGAAGCCCACCGTTTTTACCTTCGAGCAGGCTACAACATTGCCAAATCCTGGCATTGCTTCACCAAGGACCTTTAATTGGGCCCGATTCACTTCGATACGATTCGCATAAAAAATCGTTAAGAAATCTCGACAGTGCGAAAGCTGAACCCCTCAACCGCCGATGTTTAGGTGTATGAGTGAGCAATCGCATTTTAAAACGCAAAGACGTTATCCGCGGCACGACGTTAACATCCAGGTCGGCGTGATTCATCGCCTTAAGTATAAACTTACTTACGCCACACAACTGAGTGAAGGCGGAATGCTTGTATATTCCGGAATCGATTATCCGGTCGGTGAGCCCGTGGAGATTGGGTTTGTGTTGCCGCCGGAAAACAAGCTTGTGTTCGTCAATGGCGAGATCGTTTACAGCTTTCTTACTAAAAACAGCTTTCGCTATGTCGGAATTCGCTTTGTGGACATTACGCATCGACTGCAGGAGCAACTTCGCATCTTCGCTCAGCAGCCATCCTTATAGTTCCTGTTGCTGCAGAGTGCTTGTAGCTGCAGCCGAATCACAGCGCTTTTACGTCACCAGAAAGCAAATGAATCCGCCCAAAACTAAATCGTTCCCTCTATGGCGGGCACAATCCCTGCACTTTCTAACCTCGAATCTGGAGGATTTATGAAAGTGTTCACATTCGTATTATTCGCAGTTGTAACGATAGTGGCGCTAACGTCGCATGCACGCGACATTCAGCCAAGCATCACCGCACAGTTTTGCGCAAGCCAAGTACCTTGCGAGCGTGTAGCGCAAATGCGACTTGTCCGCGTTGATTTGGAAGACGGTAATGACTCAAAAGTTTTGGTTTTTAAAGAGCAATCCGGCCAAAAAATTCGCATCGCTTTCCCATCACGCTCTCGTGCTTTACATGTCAGAATTATGGTTGAAAACGGTGGCTACTCGCACATCTATCTCCCGACTGTTCAACCGACTTCGGCCGACTCAATCGTCGTCTTTGATGAAGCTGATATTGTGGCGGTAGAAAGAAGCTCGGGAATTGTTCCGTCACGGAACTCGAAACCTGGCCGCGCGAACTAAACCTCACAAAAATACTCTGTTTGAATAATCTCGCGGCCGCACGTAAGTGCGGTCTTCAGCGAAGCCTCGTTAATCGCATCGATGTGACCAAACACATACTGATATCGCTCCCTCAGTTGCGTGAGGAAAACGCTTTGAAGCCACGAAGCTAAACCTTTCCCACGCCATCGTTCCGCAATGAAATTCTCTTTCATGTAAAGGCACGGGAGACCATAGAGGTCACGATCCTGACCAGCCAGGAGCGCAGCCAGGCCAAATTGATCCTGCACGACCATCATTAATCCCTTGCTCGCAGTCCGCTTTAGAACTTCTTCGGGCTCAACGCGCACGATGCCTTGGAGATTCGGATGGTTCGCAAGAAGCCGTTCGTATTCGGCGCGATAGGTCGAGTAATCGCCGAACGATTTTGGCCAGTCGAACTCTAAATGAGATTCAGCCGATGAAGGATTCGGCCTAGCGGTCCTGCCAAACAAGACATGGTTCCACTCTAGGGCGTTCTTCAAACTATTGGGTCCTTGTTTAACAGTGAAGCCAAGAGGGGAAAGTTTATGAAACTCGCGCGCAACCATATCTCGAATGTCCGAGCGATTCGACTTGCTAAGATCGAAGTTCATATTGAGTTCGATGAATGGAAAATCGCGGTTTAACGATTTATATCGAACGCCTGCCAAAATGATTTTGTTTTCTTGATTCAAGAGTACACGGTCACGAAGCTCGGCAGCATCGATAGTCAAATTCAACACTTCCGCACGGCTTCTGTAAACTTCTTCAGACGCTAGCTGATCAAGCTCACCAAGTTCTTCACGCACGCTCATCAGGAAATTTGGATTCTCGATGACGACACCAGGAAGGTGCTGAGCCAAGTGCATTGCAAAGGTGTACTCAACTCGCTCGGGAAGTTTTAAGTGCTTCGGTTTTTTTGGCTTTCTCGGTGCCATGATTGAGCTTACTTAAATTCGCAAGTTCCAAAGGAACGGAAGATTTTTTTCACTGAGCCTGGTTGTTCGACTGAAACCGAAACTTGATTCGAACCTTTTGCTTTTGCAATTACGACGGTTCGTTTATCTCTTCGAGTTT
>JANOUF010000112.1:0-18630 GCA_031416685.1 Bdellovibrionales bacterium | reverse complement strand
TCGCTACGCGACTCGATGATGTCGTCGCTTGGGGCCGCAAAAATGCTCTCTGGCCAATGCCATACGGAACAGCCTGTTGCGGAATCGAACTCATGTCAGTCATGGGACCAAAATACGATCTCGCGCGCTTCGGTGCGGAAGTCGTTCGCTTCTCTCCTCGCCAAGCCGATCTTCTTTTAGTTGCTGGAACTATCACTGAAAAAATGGCGCCGATCTTGGTGCACATCTACCAGCAAATGCTTGAGCCAAAATATGTTCTCTCGATGGGCGCGTGCGCGAGCTCCGGCGGATTTTATCGCTCGTATCACGTGCTCCAAGGAATCGACAAAGTTGTACCTGTCGACGTTTTCGTTCCTGGTTGTCCTCCGACTCCAGAAGCGGTTCTTGACGGCGTCATGGCTTTGCAACGAATGATCGCGACTCACCAACCACGTCCATGGAAAGACAATTGGAAGGCTCCATCAAATGCAAAGCTTGGATAATCTCAAGAAAGATCTTTCTTCCATTGTTAAGCCCGCAACGTTTTCGCAGTACAACTTTTATGAGTCGTACAAGCATGATGTTCTCGAGTTACCGAAAGAAGAATTGCTTTCAGTCGTTCGTTTTTTAAAAGAGACGCATAAGTACGACATGATGATGGACCTCACTGCAGTCGATTATCCAGAGCGCCAAAAACGTTTTGAGGTCGTCATCCATCTTTTCAACACGAAGAATATGGCGCGCTTGAGAATCAAAGCGCAAGTTGGTGAGAACGAAGAGATCGATTCGATCACGCCTGTTTTCAAAGCGGCAAATTGGTTTGAGCGCGAAGCTTTTGATATGTACGGTGTTCGATTCCGTGGTCATCCAAATCTAATAAAAATTCTCACGCACCATGAATTCGTAGGTCACCCACTTCGCAAAGACTATGATGCCGATCAACAACAACATTGTTCGTCGGCACTGCCGATGCATTTCGATCCAGATCCAAATTGGGATCCAGGAAACCGCAACTTAGTTCCTCTCAACATCGGACCATCGCATCCCGCTACGCATGGAACACTTCGCGTGATGGTTGAGCTTGATGGCGAGAAAGTTGCTCGTTCAAACGTTGAGCTTGGATTTCTTCATCGCTGTTTTGAAAAAATGGCCGAAACGCATCCCTACAACCAAGTTATTCCATACACCGATCGTTTGAACTATTGCTCAGCACCGATCAACAACGTCGCTTTCTGCAAAACAGTCGAGCGAATGCTTGGAGTTGAAGTTCCACCAAAAGCGCAAGCGATGCGAATCGTTTTGATGGAGCTCGGTCGCGTGATCGATCACATCGTGTGCATCGGCGCAAATGCTGTCGACCTTGGCGCTCTCACAACGTTTTTCCATCTCTTCACGTATCGCGAAAAAGTTTACACATTATTCGAAAAGCTCTGCGGTGCTCGATTAACAGTTGCACTGACTCGCATCGGCGGAATGGCGTACGACGCACCTCCGGGCTGGTTTGATGATGTCATGCAAACCGTTCGCGAGATTCGAGTTGGTGTCGATGAACTCGATTCACTCCTCACGGGAAATAAAATTTGGATGCAGCGAACACAAGGTGTAGGCAGCATTTCAGCTGAGAACGCAATCGCGTGGGGTTACACAGGTCCGTGCTTGCGCGCAACAGGTGTAGGTCTCGATCTTCGTAAATCGCAGCCGTACTACATGTACGATCAACTCGATTTCCAAGTTCCAGTAGGAACTACTGGCGACGTTTATGATCGTTACTTGTGCCGTGTCGCGGAGATGCGCGAGTCTTTGAAAATCATTGAGCAGGTTTGCAAAAACATTCCTGAAGGCGATTACACGATTCGCGACAAAGGCATCGTACTCCCAGAGAAGAAAGACGTTTACGGCAACATCGAAGGTTTGATGAACCACTTCATGTTGATCATTAAAGGACTTCGCCCACCAGTTGGCGAAATCTATGATGCAACAGAAGCGGCAAACGGCGAGCTTGGTTTTTATCTCGTAAGCGACGGCTCGGGTCGTCCTTACAAGCTCCGCTGCCGTCCACCATGTTTTGCAATTTACCAATCGTTCTCGGAGCAGATCAACGGAGGCTTAGTTGCTGACGTGGTTTCCGTTCTTGGATCAATGAACTTAATCGCTGGCGAATTAGACAGGTAAGGGTTGTGCCCGCGGGCATTTTGGGGAAATAGAATGGCGTTTCAACTCAGTGAAGAAGGTAAAGCGTTCGTCAAAAAACAACTGACACGCTTTGAAGTTAGAGAATCTGCGATCATCCCATGCTTGTACCGCGTACAAGATGAGAATAATGGTTGGGTAAGCCCAGAGGCGATCGACCATCTTTCGAATCTTATGGACCTGCCGCAGTCGCGAATTCAAGAAGTGATGAAGTTCTACACGATGTTCAATCAAGAGCCGCGCGGAAAGTATCACGTGCAGGTTTGCGCGACGCTCACTTGCGGAATGCTTGGTGCACGTGAGCTTTGCACTTCACTCATGAAAGCGAACGGCGTTGAGAATCACGGTGAAGTTTCTAAAGACGGACGCTTCAGCTTCAGTCACGTTGAATGCTTAGGCTCATGCGATACAGCTCCGGTGATGCAAATCAACCGAGAGCCGTACAACGAAGGCCTCAACGAAGAAAAAGCGATGAAAATTTTGAAAGAGCTTAAATAGAGGCCGATAGGCCGGGCAGCGAGAAAAAATAGATGGAAACGAAAGTTTTATCCGAACATTACAGCAAGCCTGAATTCAGAACTCTCGAAGGCTACAAGAAGAACGGCGGCTACGCGCTTTTGCCGACAGCTTTGAAAATGGATCGCGCGAAAATTATCGAAGAAGTAAAAGCTTCTGGTCTTCGCGGCCGCGGCGGTGCGGGCTTTCCAACTGGAATGAAGTGGAGCTTCTTGCCCAATAACGGCGAGCAACGCTACTTACTTTGCAATGCCGACGAATCTGAGCCGGGAACTTTCAAAGATCGCTTGATGATGGAAAAAGCTCCTCATCAGCTGATCGAAGGCATGATCATTTCGGCTTACGCTCTCAGCGTCCCAAAATCTTACATTTACATTCGCGGTGAATACACAGGCCCCGCTAAAATATTAAGACAAGCGATTGATGAAGCTTACGCTGCCGGAATTCTCGGAAAAAATATTGCTGGCACTGGCTTTGATCACGATATGGATTTGTACTTGGGCGCAGGCGCATACATCTGCGGTGAAGAGACAGGAATGATTTCTTCCCTTGAAGGTTTAAAAGGTCAGCCGAAGTTAAAGCCGCCGTTCCCTGCGGTGCAAGGTTACCTTCGTAAACCAACAATCGTTAACAACGTCGAAACACTTGCGGCCGTGAAATACATCCTTCGCGATGGCGCACAGGCGTATCGTAAATACGGAACTGAGAAATCTTCTGGAACAAAATTGTTTTCGATTTCGGGGAACATCAACAAGCCAGGTACTTACGAAGTTCCACTCGGCTATCCACTTAAAGATCTCATTGAAAAAGAGTGTGGCGGTTTAAAACCAGGTCGCAAATTAAAAGCAGTTGTCCCAGGTGGATCTAGTGCGCCGGTGCTCACAGCTGAAGAAGCTTACAAAGCTACGCTTGATTACGAAAACTTAGCGCAAATGGGATCCATGCTTGGCTCCGGTGCGATCATCGTGATCGACGACAGCAATTGCATGGTCGATGTGATGAGCACGATCACGCATTTCTACTGGCACGAATCCTGTGGTCAGTGCACTCCTTGCCGTGAAGGTACGGGTTGGATGCACAAGATTGTTGATTCGATCATCCACGGCCAAGGAAAGCTTGGCGATTTAGATTTGATTCTCAAAGTCGCTGACAACATGAAAGGTCGCACGATCTGCGCACTTTCAGACGCAGCGGCACTTCCTGTTCTGAGCTTCGTGACAAAGTTCAGAAGTGAATTTGAATACTACATCCGTGAAGGTCGCTCACAGACGACAGGGAAAGGACCGAGCCATGCCGTCAGAAACCATTAAGTGCACCATCAACGGCCAAGAGGTCGAAGTAAAAAAGGGTGCTACGATTATCGAAGCTTTCTACCAAATGGATAAGAAAGGCGATATCGCGCACTACTGCTATCACCCGGGGCTTTCAATCGCCGGCGTTTGTCGCTTGTGCATGGTTCAGATTGAAGGCAATCCTCGAATGCAGATCGCGTGCAACACGGTCGTGACCGAAGGCATGAAGATCAACAACACGTCTGAAGCGGTGAAGGAAACAGTCAAATGGGGAATGGATTACCACTTAATCAATCATCCTCTCGATTGCCCGATCTGTGATCAAGCAGGTGAGTGCGGTCTTCAAGAACAATACATGGCGTACGGCAAATACGATCCTGAGATGGCCGAGCGTAAAGTTAAAAAACGCAAAGTCGTTGATCTTGGGGCTCGCGTTGTTCTCGATTCCGAACGCTGCATTTTATGTTCTCGCTGTGTTCGCTTCACAGAAGAAGTGACGAAGACAAATGAGCTTGGAATTTTTAATCGCGGTGATCGCGCTGAGATTGGAACATTCGAGGATCGTCCTCTGAATAACAATTACTCGGTGAACACTGTCGATATTTGCCCGGTCGGTGCTTTGACGTCGAAAGATTTTCGCTTTCGCCAACGTGTTTGGCTATTGAAAGAGGGCGATTCGGTTTGCACAGGTTGCTCAACTGGTTGCAACGTTTCAGTGTCTTTTAATAAAGAAGGCATTTTCCGTTACAAGCCAGTCACGAATGAAAAAGTAAATGGCTACTGGATGTGTGATATCGGTCGCGACACCTACAAGCCATCCAATAAAGCGCGACGTTTGCTCGATGCACGCTTGTCGGAATCGGGTGGCGCTGCGGAATACATGGTGCCTTTGCTTGGAGCTCGCAAAGCGGCTGAGTGGCTTCGTGAAGCTAGCGGCAGTGTTGCTTTACTAGTGACCGGTCAGTACTCAAGTGAAGAATACGAAGCGTTGATCGGTACTTTCAAAAAAGATTTGGGCAGCGAAAAAATTTATCATTGGATGAACATGCCTGAGAAAGCTCAGGAGTTCGACGGCTTGCTTTTCAGAGGCGATCGCAATCCGAACACGCGTGGTCTCACAGATGTGATGACTAAAAACGATGTTCAGAACAATCAGTGGAAAGGCTTGGTGGACGCACTTGCGAGCGGCCAGATCACGACTGTGATAGTAGCTGGTCCACTAGATCTCACTGTATTCCCTGACTTGAACGAAAAAATTTCTGTACTTGGAAAAGCGAAACGTGTGATTTGGCTTTCTTCCGAAAAGAGTGAAGTGGTTGATTCAATGAAGGGTCAGCTTCTCCAAATTCCAATGCGAACGCATATTGAGAAAAATGGAACGTACGTTAATTACGCTGGGGTAGCTCAAACAGTGAAGCCGGTCGTAGTCGTAGTTCCAAAAGCAATGACACTCACTGAAGTCGCTGACGTATTGTCGGGCCGTGATGTAAAGCGCGAGGAAACTCCAGCGAACAACGGGCGCCGTGTACAAAACGAAGCGACTCTCGAAAGAGGTGCTCTATGACCGTTACTGTTCAACGACAAATGGCTTCAAAGAAATGGTACTTGCCCGGAATCTTAGGGGGCATGAGCCTTACGATTCGTAAACTCATGAGCAACCTCGCAAATAAAAAGAAGATGCCCACCGTAAATTACCCGGAAGAGAAGTTCGAATATTCGCCGCGCTTTAAAGGTAACCACGTTCTCACAGTAAAAAAAGACGGCTCACTTCGCTGCACGGCCTGCATGTTGTGCGCGACGAACTGTCCAGCGGATTGCATTCGCATCACAGCGGCAGAACATGACGACCCATCAGTTGAGAAATATCCAATCGCATATGAGATCGATATTCTCCGCTGCGTCTTCTGCGGTTTCTGCGAAGAAGCTTGCCCAGTCGATGCAATTCGCATGGGCCCCGAGTGGCAAACCCCAGGCGTCAACGGCGCACCCTTCGTCTACGACATCCGCCACCTCGCATACCGCCCACAACTCAAAGGCGGCATCCGCTCCGTCCTCGACGAAGACGAACGCCACAAAGCCGGCATCTAAAAGGCGCCAGGCTCTCTGCGCGCGGGTGTATGCCGAAGGCAGCGGGACCCCCGCAGCAGGGGAAGCGCCGCACGACCTAACAATTCAGCGGCGCCGCTGAATTCACCAAACGGTGCGCCGCCATCATCGTGGGTCCCGATGCCTTCGGCATACACCCACATCTGAGGTAGCTCGCTTGCGTCAAGTATTCGAATTGAATCGGAAAGAAAAAAGGCTCGCAAATCTGCGAGCCTTTTTTAATGAGATAGGTCTCAATTACTTTAGTTCGGAGGATCGCTTAGCGCCGATTGAGCGAAGGAATTTGTAAGCGTCCTTATGTTTTTTAATAAGAGTCGCGTCCAGCGGCGTAATGTTTGGATAACTATCGTTACCGGTCCACTTCGAATTCAGTTTCGCACCGGCTTTAAGCAACACTTTCATTTTTGCAATATCGCCATCGAATGCAGCATCGTGCATCGGGGTCTGACCATCTTCCGCGACAAACTTTGCATCAGCGCCATTTTCCAATAGGAACTTAGTCACGGCTGCGTCCTTAGCAAGTACAAGAGCAGTAACTCCGAAGTACTCATCTTTATCGACAAAATTTACGTCGGCTCCGTTATCCAGAAGCAATTTTGCCAATGCGATATTCCCTTTGTTGGCCGCGCAATGAAGTGGAACCCAGCAACCCCAGAACCCTTGATGAACATCGGCTCCATGAGAGATGAAGAGTTTCACCATCGTTAGGTTTTCTGATTCGACTGCTGCGCCAAGCGGAGAATTAATTTGATCCGTGTTGCGGCCTTTTGCGTAGTCGAGTGAGGCGCCTAAATCCAGTAATACTTTTGCGGCTTCGGTAGCCGACGATGGAATCGTGGCCATTAAAGCCGAGGGTTGGTTCGGATGTCCGAGACCCCACTCTGCAGCAACATCTACGTCTGCGCCTTTCGAAACTAAGAATCGAATTGCTGCAACACGGTTAAACGCAGCAGCCCTGTGTAAGGCAGACATATGAAAAGTATCGACGTCGTTAACTCCAGCACCAAGTGCGAGCAATATCTCCAAGCTCTTCACGTTCCCAATCAACGCGGCATAAGCAAGAGGCAATAACATTTCGTGAGACATAAACCGTGTTCCGCCATGAGTTCGGAAAACATCATTTAGTTTAAGGCCCATCGATAACGCTTTTTTAATCCCATCTTCGTCGGAGTTTTCAATGCTGAGTTTCATCAGTTGATCCGCGTTTGAAGCCGTCGCAGCAGCAACACTAGAAATGTACGATGTAGGTGCAAGCTTTAGTTCAACGATGGAAATGCGGTACGCTTCATCATTACATTTCGGCGCGGCCGCACGACAAAGCTCGTGATAAATATGTTGGTCCATATTTTTGCCGCTAGAAAATGCTTTATCCCAAACTTCAGTTTTAAGCTGAATGATTCCTGGCATGCCGTAAGCAAGCAAACCAGCTTGATCCGGAATTTCTGAGCCTGAAATCATATCTTTAAGTTTGCTCACAGGAATAATTCGTAGGCTTGTTCCTTTTAGCAATGCTTTCAGCACGGCTGTTTCTTTGATCTCGGGATTCGTCACAGCGACACGCTCAAGAAGTGAAGTCGCGCGAATAACAAATTCCGCTACGATATCACTACCGCCGCCACCGCTGTTGGTGCCTTCGCCTGCGAATGCGAGGTTGGTTGAAAGGGCAATCGCCAGGAACGCTGTAATTAAAGTGTTCTTCATTTTAAATTCTCCATTCTTCAGAGGAGCAACATCGGTGCCCTCAGTTTTTATTGATTCGTGATGGAGATGAATTTAGCCGCAGAGCATTATTTCCGATACTTTAAATGAATAAAATATGATATAATTATTTTAGTGTTACTAAACACATTTTAAGTGTCTGGAAATACGATGAAATCTGTCTTTAACTTCAGCGATTACAAAGCTTTTTTACGCTCCCAGGAGGCGGGACGCAAAGAAGTAGAATCGGGATTTCGCTCAAAACTAGCAAAAACGATCGGCTGCCAAAGCGGCTACATCACCCAAGTTTTAAACAGCGGTGCCCATTTTAGTCTTGAGCAGGGCCTTCGAGCTTCGACTTTTTTGGGGCTTCAACAACGCGAGCAAAAATATTTTTTGCTCCTCATTGAAGTCGCGCGTGCGGGAACAACTGAACTCGTCGCGTTTTTCAAAAAAGACCTCGCAATCTTGCGCGAAGAACAACTCAACATCAAAGAGCGCGTCGGCGATTCACGCATACTTTCTGAAACAGAACAAACGACCTACTACAGCAGTTGGTACTATCTCGCCGTACATGTGCTTGCATCGTTGCCTGAGTACAACGACGCAAAATTAATCGCTGATGCTTTGAAGCTGCCGGAATCCGCAGTCGATTCGGTATTGGTGTTTCTCGTACAAACAGGAATTCTTGTTACCGAAAAAGGGAAATTGAAATCGGGGATCACGCAAGTTCACTTAAACAGAGAGTCGCCACTCATTCGGCAACATCATACAAATTGGAGAATGGCCGCCGTCCAATCACTCATGACGAACACCGCAACTGATGTTCACTATTCAACCGTCTCAAGTCTTTCACGAGAAGATGCAGAAAAACTTCGCGCCGAAATGGTGAAGCTCATCGAGAGTTACGTGGAAACCGTAAAGCCTTCACCTGAAGAGGTAGTGTTTGGATTCAACTTAGATTTTTACTCGTTGATAAAAAGATGACCCATCAGTGTCCGCGCCGGCGCGGGTCACACTGCATTTCAGAACTCATTAGCTGACCAAATTCTTTACATCCAAGAAGACTTTTCCATTGCGCTACTAGACGAAGGCAAATCAAATTTATTTGGGTAAATTGCCTTCATTCAAATTGGAGGCATTAATGGGAAAATTTCTTCTCGGAGTTCTTTTGACTGGATCGTGTTTTGCGCAGGCGGGCCAACTCGATTTACCTCTCGGCAATCCGAACTTAGGCAAACTGATAGCTCAATTTGGCGATTCTTGTAATGACTTCGTCAACGTCAGTAACGGCGATTGTGGAGTTAAAGACTTCGACGCTTCGAACGCCGACTTGGAGCAAGAGCTAAAATCGGAAATTGCCGGCCTTAAAGATGCTCACTCGTGTTCGTTTGATGGCTCAGTCGAACAAGATACCCGATCGGCGACAGAAAACCTCGATGGCGTAACTGAAGAGTTCGAGCATCTGCTTAAGGAAGTTCAAGCTGCTGGCCAAGTAGTTGGCGTAGTGAAAGCAGGTTGGGACGGTGAAGACGGCGATTCAGAATATTGCTCTGTTTACACGACCCAAGTTTTCTTAAAGAACGGCAAAGTACTTTACGTTAATGGCGACTATACGGACTGAGGCACTCTTTGTATTTTGGCTCGCAGTCGCGGGCCAGTTTTCGTTCTGGCCAAAAGCCTAGTCGCATATATAAACCGTCTCAAAATTCCGATACAACTTCATGGCGGCTCGCAGTTTTATATTCTATTTAGCACTTACTTTTTTTGCGGCTTCAGCAGGCGTCGCAAAAGATAAAGAGACTGATGGTACTACATCAATCTCCAAGCCAAAGTCTTCGCAAAGTTCCGTTAGAGTTCTCAAGCGCGAAGAATGCGTTGAATACGACGTCACGAAAAAGATGGGCGCTGTTCGCAGGCAAGGTGTGTCGGAATGGTGCTGGGCGATGGTAGCGGCTGATCTCATCGGATACCAGCAAGGCATAACTCCGAGGGAACAAGTCTCAGCAATCGATGTTGCGGCGACAACTGAGAGCACATCGAATACTGAACTCGATCGGTTGGCGTTGCGATTGCCGAAACGCTTTTTAGATCAAAATCTTATGCAGACCGTTTTCTCTCATAAGCGGCACGCTGATGTTTCGGCCCTAACAGAGTCCGGAGGGCTCGTAGCAAACGGAGTGCTCGCATATCAACGAAACCTAGGGTGGTGTTCGGAAACACAACTGCCGTCTATCGATGAAAACAATAAAGACTATTTCATTCAGCATATCCTAAAAAACAAACTGGGCGACGACTCCAAAACCTTTTCTGAGTCAGAAGCGATTGATTATTTAATCGGATTGCCGATTGAAAAGTGTTTAAGCCCCAGTTTTGTTACCGGCTCAAAAGGAGTTGTGACTAGTCGACAACTCCAACGCGCACTTAATGAACATGCCTCGCAAAAAGTTAAATCAACAATCGACGAAAAATTTTGTTCAAGCCGCAAGCCCTTGAAACCCATGGTTCCTTTCACCATCGATGTTAATGGCGATAATCCAGAATGGAAACGCGCAAGGGTGCAGCTTGTAGCTAAAGCTGGAGCTACACTTAAAGGGCCATTCGGTATTGCGATTCGTCCTGACTTTCTAACGATGGGTCGCGAAGAAGGGAACGGTGATGGCCTTCACGGCGTCAGTGTTGTGGCCGCGCGATGGAGCGAGCACGGATGTCAGTTTAAGATACGAAACAGCTACGGCCCGGACTGCAGTACCTATCATCCGACTTTCAAAAAAGGATGCGATCAGGGCCATGTTTGGCTTTCAGAGGAAGATATCGCAAATCGTATGACCGACGTCTTTGGCATCCACCCTTAAGTATGGCCCTATGTCCGGTCGAGGAGAGCGCCCGCATCTTCTCTCTGTTAAACTTAATCCATGCGCATCGATCTTCAGAGAACCGACAGCTGGCACAAAGCAAATGCCGCATATGCCGAAGCACTTGAGCTCACCGAGAGTCAGGTGCAAGTGCAACTTTATCCGGGAGTGAAAGCGGCACTTTGGGAAGTTTGCACGCAGCTCACTCAACTCGTTCCAAACAAGCGCACAATTTATTATCTAAAAGATGCTGAACCGCTTTTTGAATCTGTCGCAGTTCATTTATCGCGCGAAGGTTTTAAAGTAAAAGCACTCGATGCTACCGAACTAAACAATCCATCGGCGTGGTTTGAAGCTGTTCAGCGAGAACTTCTCTTCATCGTTGATTTACAAGATGAGCCGGTAACAGGTGAGCTCTACGATTTTCCAGAATTAGATAAAACAATCGCAGATAAACGCACCTACAGAATTTCTGTTTCGCATGCGAGACATAGCAGTCAGCAGATTCCGCTACCAACACCATACAGAACGAATCTTCTCTCGATTGACCTCGAAAAGACCGTAGCACTTCTTGGAGAGCGCGTTCGCACTCAGCCGCCAGTCGCGAGCGGAATGATTTGGCCCAGCCAAAATCCAGAAAAAGCAAAAGAAGAACTCAAAATCACCGAGAGCAAAGCTTACGAAGTACAAAAACAAAAAGTTCTAGGCTTTGAAAAGTCGCTCCCACAAGGCGCAAAGGCAGTTCTAAAAACAGAAAACCGCCTCTACGATCGCGCGCTCTTAAGTTTCGATGATCTCGACGGCCTTAGTCTCATCACTGAACTTTCTTGCGAACTCGCCACAGAAATAAAACCCGCAGGATGCAAAGGTCCACTCGAAACAACGAGCCTTTGCCGTTGGCAAGATGAAAAAATTTGGCAGGGCCTCATCAGCAAAGGATTTACAGCCACTCAACTCAGAGGGCTCATCGCGATTTCTGCTGAACTCATTGATGATAAACTAAAATCAAAAATTGAAATAGCAAGACAGCACGTGCTCAAACAGCAAGAAGGTTGACGCCGTCAATGTATCTCAACTCCGAGTATCAGATTTGCATTGAGTAAAATAATGTTTCATAAGCAACGTAATTTTGTTTTCATAGCTGTTCTTGCCGCTATCCTGATCGCAGTTCGGACGGCGTTTGCGTTAGACCCTGCCTGCCAAAAGTGGTTTGAAGGTACGGGGATCAAAGCCACCGACCAATCTTGTGAGCTCAAATGCGCTTCAGCAAAAAGTGGCATGGATATCTTCCACTGTCCCGATCAGTGCGATGAACTTTGTAGGCCGCCTAAACCTTGTAAAAATGCGGAAGAATTCTGGAAACTTAAACTTCAGAATGATGCCGCATCAAAACCCGAGCCACAGTTAAGAGCAAAGAAATGGCCTGAATCGGAAATCAAAATGTTCCTAAAAGTAGTCTCCTCGATCTCAAACCAGCTTTGGTCGCCAAAGGTTCTAGCTGTCTTTCGTTTTGATCGTTCAAAGTTCCAAGGCAATCTGGCAACTTCGAACGAACACTTTATTTGTACGACTCAGCATTCGAAAACGAACGGAGCCTTCAGGAATCACTTGTTCATGAATTTGCTCACCAGTATTACGAAGCTTTAACTTTGAATGTACAAAAGAGTTATAATGTTTCTGCCGGATGGATTTACACCGATATGAGCGAATCAAATTGGGTCCCAAGAAAATCAAAGTTTGTGAACCCAGACGGAAGAAATTCACCTTCAGAAGACTTTGCAAATAATCTGGAGTATTTCGTTATTCATCCAGCTAGACTTAAGTCCGTCGATCCCAATTCGTTCAACTGGATGAACCATAGGTTCGGTGATAGTCTTAAGAATGGAGGCGCATGTGAGAGAAAAAATTAGTATTCTTATTTTTCTTACCTCCCTTGTTACTGCCTGCGTGTCTCTTCCGCAGAAAAAAAACCCCGCGTTTGATCTTAGCGTCGTGGAGAAGATTCAGCTGGGTACATCGCAGGATCTAGCAGAGCGGGCTTTGGGCAAGCCAGACGTAATCGATAATTTTGATGACCATGGAAAGAAAATTATTTCGTGGATGTATATTGGTCATGATGATGGACTCACATATCCTCAAACGATGCTTTTTTTTGACGGTGAGAATGGTCCTTTAAGATCCAAGAATTTCCTCATCGATGAAAAGTCACCTGAGGCTGGAATAGATATAGCTCTCAAAAGGTACTCGTTTGCTAAGTTTGAGAAAGTGGACTCCCCATGGTGCGGACACTATCAACCAAGCGAGGTTTACTATGTTGACGAATCGCGGGGCTTGGAAATAGTCACTTCAAGTGTTCGAAATGATGCTGAGGAAATTTGGTGGCGTCAGCCTAGTACCCGCAGAATTGCTTCTATCAAAAACATGTGCGCGGAAAACCCACCTATAAATAATGGTGGTTCGTCCACTCACTGAAAAACAGTAGCCTCGATTGAAGGGTTCCGTTTCAATTCCATTTTGAAATATTCGTAAGCCTTCGCAAGACCATCTTCTAACGACACTTCCGGCTTCCAACCAGTTACTCGCTCTAATTTCGCAGTATCAGGTCTGCGAACTTTCGGATCATTCTCAGGCAACGGCAGATTTCGAATGCCTGCAGTGTTGCCAGTCATTTTATTTACAATCGTCGCCATCTCGAGAACCGTGCGCTCAGTTGGATTGCCACAGTTAACTGGCATCACCTCAGAACTTTGCATCAGCATAAACAATGAGCGCGCAAGGTCCGTTACAAAACAAAACGATCGCGTTTGTGAGCCATCGCCGTAAATCGTTAACGCCTGCTTCTTCAAAGCTTGAGTGAAAAAGTTTGGAATAATCCTGCCATCATCAGGACGCATGCGCGGCCCGTATGTGTTAAAAATACGCGCAAGTCGCGTCTCAACACCATGCTGCCGATGAAAAGCCATGCTCAGGGCTTCGCCGAAGCGTTTCGCTTCATCGTAGCAACCGCGCGCACCAACAGGATTAACGTTTCCGAAATAACCCTCGTGCTGAGGGTGAACTTCCGCATCACCGTAAGCTTCGCTTGAAGATGCAAACAAAACGCGAGCCTTCTGTTCACGACCTATCTCTAACAAATTGCGATGACCAGCCGACGCCGTATCCAAAATAAAGATCGGCATTTTTTTGAAATCAACAGGGGAGGCAGGAGACGCGAGATTGTAAATCTCGTCAAAGCGACCTTCTACTTTGAAATTTTTTGAAATATCCGCTTCAACCAACTTCAAACCAAGCTTCAAAGCATTCTCAATATTCGCACGGCGACCAGTCACAAAATTATCGAGGGCGACAACTTCATAACCTTTGCTCAAGAGAAGTTCGCAGAGATGACTCCCAAGAAATCCTCCGCCACCTGCAACTAGAGCGCGCTTTGCCATTAAACTCGATCCTTATTCGGCTGAGCCAACGCTTGGCGACCGATGCAGAAATAAGTAAGGCCAGCTTTGCTAGCCTTCACCGGATCAAGCACATTTCGACCGTCAAACACGGCGCGGGATTTCAACGTTGAGCGAAGTTTTTCTAAATCTGGCGTTCGGAATTCATTCCACTCAGTCACGATTGCGAGAGCATCTGCACCTTGAAGTGCTTCATCGGCCGATTTAGTACACGTAAACTGAACTTTACATGCAGCACGAGCTGTTTCCATCGCCACCGGATCAAACGCACGAACAGTCGCTCCCGCTTTTACCAAGTCCTCGATCAGATAAAGCGCTGGGGCTTCACGAACATCATCAGTGCGCGGCTTGAACGCAAGACCCCACACAGCGATGGTTTTTCCACGCAAACCATCGTTGCCAAAAAAGTCTTTCATTTTTTTGAACAGAACACCTTTTTGCCAATCATTTACTTCGTCAGCTGCGTTCACAACATGCATTGGAATACCAGCAGCACGACCTGTATGCACGAGCGCTTTTACGTCTTTCGGAAAGCAACTTCCGCCAAAACCAACACCTGGATAGAAAAATGCAGGGTTGATCCGTGAATCAGAAGTAAAGCCACGACGAACTTCATTGATGTCGGCACCAAGTTTATCGGCGAGCAACGCAAGCTCATTGATGAAAGAAATTTTCACCGACAAAAACGCATTGGCTGCGTACTTCGTCATTTCGGCAGAAACGTTATCCATAAATAAAAGAGGATGACCGTTTTTTACGAATGGCTCGTAGAGCTCTTTCATCAAAATTTCGGCCTCTGAAGACTTCACGCCGATCACGACGCGGTCAGGCCGCAAAAAATCGTCAACCGCAGCGCCTTCCTTCAAAAATTCCGGGTTGCTAATAATCTCGATTTCATTTTTAGAATTTGTGCGACAAAACTCGGTCATCATAGAAGCAGTTCCGATAGGAACCGTGCTCTTTAAAACGATATACTTCTTGCGATTTGCGACCTTCGCAATTTGCTCGATCACCGCACGCGTTGGGCCGAGATCTGCACTTCCATCTTCATTTTCAGGAGTGCCGACAGCGACAAAAATGCAGTCGTTCTCTGCAACCGCAGTTGCAAGATCTGTTGTGAACGTCAGTCGCGGCCGCGCCGTTTCAAGTAGATCTTCGAGGCCTGGCTCGTAGATCGGAATTATTCCTGCTTTAAGTTTTTCAATTTTGCCTGCGTCTTTATCAACGCAGGTGACATGGTGCCCCGAATCGGCGAAGCACACACCCGCCACAAGACCAACATAACCCGTTCCAACGATAGCTAATTTCATAGCCAAACCTTGCCTTTAGGGCCCCAAGAGTTCACTTTAAAAGAGAATCACAAAGGTACTGCGAATCCCCATGCGCGTTCAAGCAAAACAAACTCTTACTGCCATTGCCAAATTCGCCGTTGCCGTCGGCCTCGTGGCTTGGATCGCTCAAAAGGGCGCTATCGATTTTTCCGCTCTTAAAACCCTCTTAAATCCACTTTCAGTCCTCTCAGCACTCGCGCTAATGTTCGGACTGATTTTCATAAACAATCAGAGATGGCTGGTTCTCCTGCGGGCAAGGGGTGTCAACGTTGATACGAAGACGACACTCCCGCTCTCGTTGATCGGAGTTTTCTTCAATTATGCAATGCCGGGCGGGGTGGGTGGCGACCTTGTGAAGGGGTTTTATCTCGTAAAAGACCACCCAGAAAATCGCCTGGCGGCTGCAATGAGTATCGTCATGGATCGTCTGATCGGGTTTTTCGTGATGGTTTTGACTGCAGTGGTTGCGTTGTCACTCAATTGGGAAAAAGTCTCGCAAACGCCGCAGCTAAAAACCTTAGCTTACGCCCTCTTCATTTTATTCTTTGCATTTGTGGTGGGCTTTTCGCTAGTGCTCACATCGGCGCTGCAAAAGTTCAGACCCGTGCTCTGGCTTTTCGCAAAAGTTCCAGCGCTTGAAAGAATTTATCAAAGCCTATACGCGTATCGTACGGCGCCTGGCGTTCTTGTGCTCGCGGTTTTACTTTCAATCTTCTCGCAGTTTAACGGGATCATGTTTACGTACATGGTCGGCCAGATGATGGGAGTTACCGAAATTCCGTTCCTCGCATACTGCTTTCTTGTTCCGATCGGTGTCGTGGCAATGGCAATACCAATTGCTCCCGCAGGGATCGGTGTCGGCCAAGCGGCGTTTTATTTTTTGTTTAATCTCTATCTTGGCTACCCGACTCAAGTTGGACCTACTGCAATTACAGCAATGCAGATCGCTCTATTCGTGTGGGGACTATTTGGCGCGTACTTCTATCTCCGTCGCGGAAAGGTATCGCCAACTGAAGCCCAATTCGGTTAAGTAAAAACATGCAGGTAAAAGACCGTGTCTTTATTTTAAAAAAAACTCGTTACGGTGATGCTGATCTAATTCTCCACGTGTTGAATCCAAAAGGTGAGCGAGTCAATCTCTTCGCTCGCTCTGCACTGAAAAGTAAAAAACGTTTTGGTGGTGGCGTACTTGAGCCAACACATTTCGTAAACGTCATGTACGAAGAAAAAACGGGCAGAAGCGAACAGCAACTTCATACGCTTAAAGAAGCGTCGATAATTGAAGACTTCACCGGTATTCGTACGGACTATAACCGTCTTGAAGCCGCACTTTATCTTATTCAGATTGTGCACGACGTGAGCCGCGAAGGTGACGTTGATGCCGATGAAATTTTCAATCTTCTCGGAAACGCACTAAGAGCGGCGGAAAAAACTTCTGCACCACAAAAACTGCGCACGCACTTCGAAGCAAAGCTTCTCGCGCATCACGGTGTTCTCGAAGTTGAGGAAGAAGAGGCTGCCCTACTCAAAGCGGCTGTTTCTGAACATGAAAAAGTAAATTTATCAGACGAACAATGGCGTGCCGTAACAGCGCGCCTGCAGCGCGCACTTCGTGAGTTTTTACCGACCGTAAAATTCTAAAGCTGCCAATTCGCAGAGAACGTAAGCATTGACGTGATCCGAGTGTACTCATTCGAATCAATGTTGGAGCTGTTTGAGTTGTAGCTCGTCGTCCAACCCGCACTGTATTTATCGCTCAGTTTTTTGCTAAGTCCTAAAGTCAGCGTAAAGCTGCTGTCCTTACGAACTGTCGCAGCACTCGGATAGTTCAAATTAAAGTACCCAAGCTTTGCAAGATACGTCAGTTCCCACAATGTCTGGCCGATGTAGCCAACGCCCAGGTCGTAACGATTGAACTTACTGTTTTTACCTTTTGCTTGGTTGATCGAGTAGGCGACATCAGCCAAAAGAATCTTCGACTTGTCTTCGTTCATAAAGAAATAGTTCGAATTACCTAATTTAAATTTCATCGCAGTCGAGTCATCGTCACCGGTAGAGCTGTCGAGTTGTGACTGGTCGTTACGAGTTTCGAGGTTGACGTTTGCGAACCATTTTTCACTCATAACGAAAGTGTTCATCGCATTGAGGAAGAATGAATTTACGATCGCCTTGTTTTCATTGTTTTCAACGCTCATGTAGATCGTCTCAGCACCAGGAATCAAATCGAGTTTGTGCCCTTTTTTAAAGAGCGTTCCCTTCCACGTAACTGGAGCTTGTAGAGTTAGGACGAGTGGATCGGCGTTTCTAAGATTTTGATCTGATTTGAACGAACTATCGAGCGTGTACATGTTCAGCAAATCAAGTTGTACCGCAAACTCGTTCGTTCTCTCGTAAATCGGGCGGTATCGGAGCGAAGCTTGCTGAAGAGTTCGAATGCCTTTGGTGTTTGTCGATGTTCCACTATCGAGTTGCGAAGTCGAAACCTGAAGAACGTTTGAGTCGTAGCTCGTTCCAAATGTTCCGCTCAACGTCCATTTTTTTGCTTTCTCAGCTTCGAAATATTGGATGCGTAAGATTCTCTCGATCATGTCGTCTGCGCGTTCATCAAGGCGCGGATCTTTGGAGGTATCAAGCACGCGTTGAAATGCTAACTTCGACGCGCTCCATTTTTTCGCGTCGAACTCAATCATCCCATTATAGAAAGCGGCAGACGGGCTAAGATCGGGATTCTTGGCGTCTTCCACTTTCTTAAACGATGATCGCGCATTTGCGATGTCTTTGAGTTTGAAAAAGTTGAGGCCACGATAGAATTCTTTTTCGACAGGGTTTACGTCTGAGCCTTCGGCGAGCGAAATGTAAACCAACGATTTGTTGAAGTTGTCGATCCGATAAAGACTTACACCGAATTGATAGTAATAGGTCTTGTTCGTGGGATCTTGTTCAACGGCTTGCTCAAATTTATCTGCCGCTGCTTTGAATTTACTCTCTTTGTAGAGCGCAATAGCTTCTGCAGCTAACTTCTGTGCGGCTTGACGACGCTTTTCTTGTTCAGCGGCGTTCATGCGTTCCATTGCTGCTGCTTGCTCGGCGGCCTTGCGAGCCTCCATTTGTGCTAGGCGCGCTCGATCAGCAGCAGCTTTGGCGGCTTCCTCGCGAGCCTTGGCCTCAGCTGCAATTCTTGCGGCTTCGATGGCACCTTCGTTTACAACTG
>JANOUF010000111.1:0-6799 GCA_031416685.1 Bdellovibrionales bacterium | reverse complement strand
AAGTGGATGAAGCTGCCCGATTGCTGCTCGCGAAAATACGGCGTCGCCGCCTTGCTGACGTTGAAGCATCTTTAGCAGCCGTTCGCGAACTAAATAGTAGCGAAACGCTCTCAGTATTAGATTTTTCAAATTGCATCCTATTAAATTGAAGCCATTTGCTAAGCGCGAACTATTGAGTTCAAGTTCTCTAATAAAATTGGAGATCACCCGAAGTCACAAATGCAAGCGATTAGGTACTCAAGGCAGACGCATCTTATCTGATGCCTTTTCAATCTGATCAGTCACTTTATCTGCGACGTGATCAATACGATTTGAAACATTATCGATGACGTTATCAAGGCGACTCATTTTCATTTTGAATGGATAGTTCTTTTTCTGAACAACACCGTTAACGATCTCGATGTACGCAGTGCCGAGCATGAAGCTTCCGCTATTGAAATACTTTTTGCCGTCACCATGATCGACTTCGCCCGCGTGGTGCGTGTGACCGAACACAACGGTATCAAAGCCGCGATTTAAGAGCTCGACTGCTGCATCGTTAAACGCCGGATGCTCACCCAGAATTCCCTTAGTCTGTTTTTTGCGAAAGCGGGATTTGAATTTCTCAAATCTGATCCACAAGTTGTACAGCGAGGGGTGCAGCTTCAAAGCAAAACCACCGAGCCACGTTGCAAACTCATAGAGATCGGGATTTTTCACGAAGAACGGATCATAAAGATGACCGTGCTCGATGCGAATACGCTGATCACCACTCCAAACGTTCAAAAACGGCGCAACTTTAAATCCGCCCCAGTCATTCAAAAAATTTTCAAACACGATGTCGTGATTGCCAACGACGTAATACAAATTGCGACCTGCTTTGGTCGCTTGTTTCATCGCATTCAAAACTTCTGGAATGTCGCGCGCGATTTGAGTGAATGAAACCTGCGCAATTTCAAATCCATCACCGTTGATGACGATGTCGTATTCTTCGCGAACAGCCCAGTTGATAAACTCAACGGTCATTTGCTTTGCACGTGAAAACGGATTTCCTAAATGGAGATCAGAAATGATCACAAGCTTCGAAGATTGAATGTCTGTAATCATGTTTTTACAATTTCATTGGCGGTGTCGAACTCAGAGCGAGTCAGTGCGGTTTGTACAGCTTCTTTTTGCGCGATATCGCGACCGAGTTCACGCATGAGATTTTCATTGGTCATGCGAATGCGGCGACTTAGAGTTTGCATCATCTCAAACGCAAAAGTCGGGTCACGACGGATTTTAAGCAAAAAGCCACCGGGGTGAATCGCGAGTAGACTGGTTTTTCCGCGAGCTTTTGCGGTCGCCGTACGCGGAAGCGATTCAAGCAAAGACATTTCTCCAACGAAGTCGCCTTTTTTCAAGATCGCGAGTTCGATATCGCCGCGCGGACCTTTTTTGCTAACGACGACCTCGCCTCGTTGCACGATGTACATCTCGCGAGTTTCCTCGCCTTCGCGAAAAATAATCTCGCCGTCGTCATACGCTCGCGCTTCTTGCTCGAATTTTTTCTCAATCGCCTTGGCCATAGGTAGTAAGGATACAGATCTGCGTGCTTTCGACGCAAGGGGATGGCTTGCGACTAGGTCATGGTCGAGGAGTAAGACCTAAAATGACTAGACAAACTCGAGTGAGAGGCAGAAATTTATAGAGTTGATAAAAATTTACTGCACGTGACTCGCATTGGGCGTGATCGTGCTCATTAATGACAATAGGGGAAGAAAATGAAATCGATCGCTTTGGCTGCTGTTTTGATGTTCGCGGTAAGTGCTTCTGCTCATAACCATGATACGAAGAAAACGACGACGACAACGACGACCACGAAAGGCACGACCGCTACGACAGGAACTACTGGAACTACTGGAACTACTGATACAACTGCGACGACTGGTACTACCGGCACAACTGGTACGACTGCAACTGCGCCTACAACTACGGGCACTACAGACACAACAACAACTACAACAGCAACTACTGAGACGACTAAAAAAGCTAAAAAGACTGCTGGCAAAAAAGCAGGTGGTAAATCAGTAGGCGCAGCTGATTGCGCAAACGCTGCTGACAAATCAGCTTGCGAAGCTGCTCATTCAGCTCACGCACACTAAGTAAACTAGCGCATCGCGCTACGTTTTCTACAGAGGCGCTCTCAATGGGCGCCTTTTTTATTGGGCGATTTGCCCACAATACAGGCACCCCTCGGGGAAACTCGCAGTTTCATCTCAAATCTAGAGTGACAAGCCCCGCCAAACTGCGCTAACAAAATCCTGCTTATAGCACGCATTAAAAATAATCTACGAGTGAGGAAAAGTATGCGCGAACGTACTCTTTGGCAGTTGTTCGGCTTTATTGCCGCAATCATCTTTGCACCGCTTGCAT
Source organism: Bdellovibrionales bacterium (assembly GCA_031416685.1). Lineage (GTDB taxonomy): Bacteria > Bdellovibrionota > Bdellovibrionia > Bdellovibrionales > JAMPXM01 > JANOUF01. The sequence continues at coordinate 4,405 of JANOUF010000111.1, read as the reverse complement.
TTGCAAGTGAAGCAAACCTAATCATCCCTGACCTAGCAATTCCAGTAGCAATGGGCGGAAGCCAAGTGCTCGGAACAACATTGCTCTACAGCGGTATCCTTGTAGGTTTGTTGGGGATCGCCTTCGGAATGTATGAATTCATGAAGGTAAAAAACCTTCCTGCTCACAAATCGATGCTCGACGTTTCGCACTTGATCTATGAAACGTGCAAAACATATCTCCTCACACAAGGTAAGTTCCTTGTGTACCTCGAGATCGCAATCGGCGCGTGTATCGTTTATTACTTCTACGTTCTCAGCGCATTCCCAATTCCAAAAGTATTGTTGATCCTTCTTTGGTCCGTACTCGGTATCTTGGGATCGTTCGCGGTTGCGTGGTTCGGTATCCGCATGAACACGTACGCAAACAGCCGTACGGCATTTGCATCACTTCAAGGTAAAGCGTATCCAGTGATGGATATTCCACTTCGCGCAGGTATGGCGATCGGTGTGGTTCTCATTTGCGTAGAGTTGATCATGATGTTGATCATTCTACTTTTTGTTGATCGCACATCAGCGGGTGCTTGCTTCATCGGTTTCGCGATCGGTGAATCACTCGGTGCAGCTGCACTTCGTATTTGCGGTGGTATCTTCACAAAAATCGCTGACATTGCATCTGACTTAATGAAAATCGTCTTTAACATTAAAGAAGACGACGCTCGTAACCCAGGCGTTATCGCTGACTGTGTTGGCGACAACGCTGGCGACTCGGTCGGACCCACAGCTGACGGATTTGAAACGTACGGCGTAACAGGTGTTGCTCTCATCACATTCATCGTTCTTGCAGTAGGAACTGTGCTTGATGGCAGCGGTAACCACGTTGCAGACGCAGCCGGTTCAGTCCTTCAGGCTAACCTCATCATCTGGCTCTTCTTTATGCGTATCCTTATGATCATCACATCTGTGGCATCTTACTGGATCAACAATGTAGTTTCTCGCAGCATGTATGGAACGAAAGATCGTTTTAACTTCGAGATTCCACTCACAATGCTTGTTTGGATCACCTCGATCGTTTCGATCGGAGTGACCTTCGTTGTGACATACATGATGCTTTCTGGAGACTCGTTTCCTCCGACTCTTTGGTGGCGTCTAGCAACGATCATCTCAATGGGCACATTGGGTGCAGCAGTCATCCCAGAAGCAACGCGTGCCTTCACGTCGGCGCACAGCCGTCACGTACAAGAAGTGGTAAACGCTTCTCGCCAAGGTGGAGCGTCACTCAACGTGCTCTCGGGTTTAGTTGCGGGTAACTTCTCCGCAGTATGGAAAGGCTTTATCATCGTAGGCCTCATGCTCGTGAGCTACATGACTTCGAACCACGCGGACATTTCAAGCTTGATGAACAACTACAACGCGGTTTTCGCGTTCGGTTTGTTGGCATTCGGTTTCTTGGGCATGGGTCCTGTGACAATCGCGGTCGACTCGTACGGCCCAGTTACAGACAATGCTCAATCGGTGTTCGAGCTATCACAAATCGAAAGCAAACCGAACATCAAAGCAGAAATTCAAAAAGACTTCGGCTTTGCTCCTGATTTTCATCGCGGCAAAGAACTTCTCGAAGCGAACGACTCTGCAGGTAACACGTTCAAAGCAACTGCAAAGCCAGTTCTTATCGGTACAGCAGTTATTGGTGCGACAACGATGATCTTCTCGATCATCCTAATGTTAAACATCAAGCTTGATCTTCTTGATCCACGCGTTCTCCTCGGCCTAATCACAGGCGGAGCGGTGATTTACTGGTTCACGGGCGCATCTATGCAAGCAGTAACAACTGGTGCATTCCGTGCGGTTGGTTACATCAAAGAAAACATTAAGCTTGATACGCAAGAAGCGGCGTCGATGGAATCATCAAAAGAAGTTGTTCGTATCTGTACTGAGTACGCTCAGATGGGCATGATCAATATCTTCGGTGTTGTGTTCAGTCTAACGCTCGCATTTGCGTTCTTTGACGTTACGTTCTTTGCTGCCTACCTAATTTCGATCGCAATATTTGGTCTTTACCAAGCATTGTTTATGGCGGATGCCGGTGGTGCATGGGATAACGCGAAGAAAGTTGTCGAAGTCGACCTTAAAGAAAAAGGTACTGAACTTCACGCTGCTTGCGTTGTCGGCGATACAGTCGGCGATCCATTCAAAGATACGTGCTCAGTAGCGTTGAATCCGGTGATTAAGTTCACAACTCTCTTCGGTCTTTTGGCTGCAGAGATCGCGGTTCAACCAGCTGCCGCGGCGATTTCAATTTACGTTGGAACGTTCTTCTTCTTGGTTGGCTTGTTCTTCATCTACCGCTCGTTCTACGGAATGCGCATTAAAGTAGAACAAGGTTCACACGGCCACGCTGGCGCTAAGACAGCTTCAGCTCGCTAAGCCGACTCTATAATCGAATTTCTCGAAAACCCTGGCCGAGCGCCGGGGTTTTTTTCGTCTTGTTTTTCAAAGCACTGGTTAGGGGGCGCACTGCAATGTTCCATTTGCATCGTAGCCAATGGAATATTGTCCAGTTGGGCAGAGGCCAACTGTTGGAATGCCGTTTGAAATCGAGCAGCCATCAAGTTTGTAGGGTGGCCCAGATCCTGAATCGATCTGGACAGCTACGGGAATGCGGATCACACTTTGCGGGGGACCAATCATTTCTTTCCCTGGACTTACTACAACATTGAGTTGGCCGGAGTACGTTCCGGAGATATTTACGATGTTGAGCTCAATGAGAGGCGTGCTGATTGCGCCGATTTGATCGACGAAGGGAATCGGCACTGTGGCTCCGGCGCAGTCGCCTGCTGTAACGAAGTTGAAGAGCCCAAGTTGTGCATTGGTAGCTGCGGTCAATAATGTGCCGCTCGTTGGAAATGGCGTCGGCGGGAATAGGCACTTACAGTTGTAGCGATTAGTCAAAAACTGGCCATCGATGGCATTCCTAAGTTCTCCGCGCTTGCCCTGAAATTCGAGAAAGTTATTTGCGAGCATTTGATTCCTAAACATGGTGACCATAGACAGCAGCACTATTGTCATCACGGCAACGACAACCAAAACTTCGACCAAGGTAAATCCAGAACCATGGTCAATTTGTCGATGGGCTCTACGCATAAAATCCTACTTTAAATATCTAACGATAGCAGGGCGAGACTCAGTGCAGTCCGCTGGATTTGCTTTCGCTAATGCGAGAATTTCTAGGTCGCCGCGAGCAGGTTCCGATAGGTCAATATCATTGCCGTATTGGAAGTGGATCATATCAGCGCTCGCGTTTGGCATTTTGTTCCAATCGAGCGTTACGTCGAACTTTCCGCCAGTGTTGTTATCGATCGAATACGTCTGTCCGTTGCAAGTAACCGAAGAGCCATTGTCGATATGGCGAAGCCCGGTGAGAGCTTCCACGCTGAAGCCGTTTCCGCGAGTGAGGTCATCGCCTTGCAAGACGACGCCACCGCTGAAGTTTAGAAGCGCATCGCGAGTTGCTTCCACTCCCATCGGATGACCTGGGTTATTAAACCAAATAATATCGTAACCGCTTAGGTCCGCTGCCAAGAGTCCGCTAGTAGTTTCTTGCAAGAACGTAACATTGTATCGCTTGAGTAGATTATTCTGAATATAGAGCGTGTCCTCTGGATCTTCGCCGGCGTTGCCACTGTCGAGAACCAATAAAATTTTCGGATTTGTTTTATTGGAAGTGTAGCGCACAACTGTTTCAGCAATGAGCTGCGCCGACAAACCTTTGACCACGAGTTGATCGTCAGCTGCGTCGCCGAGAGCAAGAAGAATTGTTGTAACAGCAGGTTTGGAGGTGAGTGGAGTTAGGTCGCACGAAACTCCAGAGCAAACATTTAAGTCACCCTCGAGTGAAGCTGCCGTAGCTGCGAATTGTACTTTACCGCAGTTTTGGAATGCGAGCAGCGTTCCAGCAGTCGCTATAGTAATCATCACCAACGCTTTTACTTTTACGTTTTTCAAACGAACTCCTCTTACCCCGTACATTTAACCTTACAATCGGTGTGCCCGTGGCGATGTCGTAGTTTGATTCTAAAGACCAAAGTTTGTTTAAGCTAACAATTCGGCTAACTAGATCGACAGCTAGATATAGGGCTTGTGTTCGAAAGTGAGACGGGTGCATTTTAGACTTATGGATTCCGTGAATTTAAAAATCATGAGCGTCGTCGTTAGTTTCCTCGCTTCAGCTCACGCGAACGCAGAACTCAATTGCAAAGCGCTCGATAAAATCCCGCTCGTGAAATCCACAAATTCTGTGAAAGTCGAATACGGCGACCGACCTTAGTGCTTCCGAGTAAAAAAAAGCCGAGATCGCTCTCGGCTTTCAGAATTAAATTTCAATAAGGGTTTTACCAGCGGTCTCCGCCGCCGCCACCACCGCGACC
>JANOUF010000110.1:0-7933 GCA_031416685.1 Bdellovibrionales bacterium | reverse complement strand
AAAGTTTTTTCGCCACGGGCACGCCGGTGATTCTCTTAAGATTCTTCTGACAAACGGGCTTAAAAAGTTTCTCTAGATACTTGAGATAAGTTGGTTGAGCCAGGGCATCTGTTATTTCAAAAAGTCCTGGAACAGGGGTTTCGCTATTTGCCGTTCTCATCGAACATTGGATCGCCCTTGCTGATTGTAGGTTGTCGACTTTATCAGCAACGTAGTTCCAAGCCCTAGCAGCAATATTTTTGTTTGCATTGATAGACTGGCGGTAAGCTTTGAGTTGAAATTCATCGAAATACTTTTTCAGTTCTCCGAAGTACTCGCTCAGCCCCTTCTGACCAAATTTTTTGTAGATCGCTTTATAGTCACATGAGCCATTTTTAACGATGGACGCAACAGCATCGCTCTGCCAGCCATAGTCTACATCCTTCGCATCGAAATCAGTTCGTTGACTCGCGTAGAATACGGCGGTTGCGGGTGGTGACGTTAAATGGTTGTACGAAGTGTCTCCGTGAGAAAACCTCCACGCATCGACCATCTGGCTTGCGGCGTAGGCATAACAAATCCACTTGCTGTCCTGATCCATCACTGGAATACGCGACATCGAACGATTGGGCGCGTCCAATCGAAGTTCTTTGCAACTTGATGCAAACGCCTGGTCGCTCAAAGCGATCACTAAAGCTATGCAAATACTTAAGATGGAGATTCGAGCCATTGATTTCTTATCGGCTTGAGGAGACGTTGGGTTAATAAAAATCAAGACTTTATCAAGAGTTAGGTCAAGTTGGGTGGACTTACAGCCAGGCACTGAATCTAAAGCTTTTTAGCCCGATTCAGTATTTTCATAACTGTTGTTGGTTGCCACCGGCTCCTTCGACTCTTGGTTTTAATCTGTTTCGCGTCTAACGAGGCGGCAATTTGGCGAAAGCTATAACCTTTGGCTCGTAGTCTCCCCATCATAGCTATCACCTCGACCTCGGTCGCCTTTCCCTTGAGCTTACCGGCTTCACGCTTTTGGCCAAACGCAACTTGGCCCGGTCGATTTAGCGGAAAAAATCTGAGTAGCAATTTGCGCTGTAGACAGCTTTTCGACCTCAAATTTCTGACGGAGGAAACTTTCTTGTTTGAATACAGGAACAAGACTAACACTTGATATTACTATGACTTTCGGCGGCGGAAAATTCTCAGGGTTGACCACGGCAACCCGAGCCAATTCTTTCTAAAATTCCTTGGATACTTCGTTGCTGCGGCTTACATTAAGTAAGCCTCGAAAAAACAAATCCTCGCGCCTCGTCCCAAGAAATTTTAAAAATAATTGGCAGCTCTGCAGGGAGAATAATGCCGACGAAAGTGAATTGTCGTACGCGCTTGAAGTTTTTGCGAAGGTTGAAAACGGGATGCAGTCTAAATCGGCATCCCAATCTAAGGGCGAAGCTGGTGACGAAAAAAGATGCCGTCATCTCCGAATTCAGAAGAAATAAACGGAGACGCTGTGATGAGATTGCCGATATGCTCGGAGTTCTTCAGGAACTGCGGAACATTTTCTGGTTTGTAATTTGCGTAGTTGAATCGGTTATATTTTTCGTTCAAGGCATATATTTTATAAATCAGCGTTCCTTCGGGGATCGTCTCAAAATCGTTTCTTACATCATGCGATTCCGAGGAAAAATTGAGCTTTTCATTGGGCACAAAAAAGATTTGCCGAGGCGCTTTGGTCTGAGCGACCGTTTTTCCGGTGGCGTCTACTTTAGCGAAATCAACTGCAAGCATTTCTTCGGGATAGTTAGATGCTTTTGAAAAAATGCGATGAACTAATCTTTGCCCAATACCGGTACCAGTGGGCACGATGTTCGACATCGGATGTTTGAAGAAATTGTAATCTTGGCCCTGCCCATCTAAGGAAACGAGAGCGGAAATGTTAGCGCTCGGAACCCCATCGCGCAAAACTTTTAGCGCTAGGCCAGGAGCAACTGGTTTTAGCAATGAGGCTTTATATGTGAGTGAAAGTCGCAATAGAGCACAGTCAGCACCTTGAAAAATTCCGGTGTAACTGGAGTTCGCAGACACAATCTTTACTTTTGCTATGCTAGCGCGTCTGTGGAGATATTTTATCCAACCTGAAGGCGCAAAATCTGATTGATGGCGACCTTTTTGCGTGACTCCTTGAGAGGCCATCCCAATGACCTGCCTAATTCCAAGAGCGTTGTAAGGCGGCAGTTCTTCAAACGCAGTTGACTGAATCTTTTCCCAAAGCTCCGATTGTTTTTCGCAAGCTTTCAAACTCTCATAATTGGGTTGTACCGAGGACAATGGCGTTGATCCTCTTTCGTCGCAAAACATCGACAGAGTGAACCAGGACGAAAGTCCGAGCGCAAAAGCCGCAGCGATAATGAATTTCTTTTTCATGATGTTCCTATTATGGCACTAAGAGAAGGGGAGTCCACCGCTCTTTAGTCGTGATTTTCACGAGCGCAAATTCAGCGCTCAACGAACCAACCTTTAGTTCGCTAAGCTTTAAGAGATCAATCAATAAATATATGTTTAGGGAGTTTGGAATGAACAAGCGGAAGATATACGCCGTCGTGACTTGCTTAAGTTTCTTGGTTTCATCATGCGCTCATCACCCAACAACTCCTCAAGTGTCTACATATGACTATGAAGTTCAAACTTCATATGGCGAGACCGGCATCGGGCCTGAAGCGGAAATTTCGAAAGAAGTCCGCACACCGAGTTCGTCACTCGCAGATACACCGTGGACAACCTGGTCTGAGAAGGGAATGATCGGCGGCCTTCGTGTGTTGTCTGGAATTCGTAAGGGATTATTGAAGAACCAATTACATGATCCGCATGTCGGCTACTTCGGCTACAAAGATGTTGATTGCTCGAAAAGTTATAAATACTTCCGTAGCGCTGACGGGACTTGCAATGATTTAAAGCGACCGCATGTGGGTGCCGCAGGCGTCGCGTTTGGCAGAAACGTATCACCCGAGTTCATAGATCTCAATGCTGCGGAAAAATTGATGACTCCCAACCCAGCTGTTGTTTCAAAAGAATTCTTCACTCGCGATGAGTTCAAACCTGTTCCATTCTTGAATATGTTGGCAGCTGTGTGGATTCAATTTATGAACCATGACTGGCTGACGCACGGGCGTAACTCAGATAGAAATCCGCATAAAGTCACTGGCCCAGATGGGGTCACTCACCAGATCGAGCGCACAAAAGAGATCGAAGCGAAAACGAATCAATACAATGAGAAGTTCGGAAAGATATCCCAAAACGATGTGACTCACTGGTGGGATGCTTCACAAATTTACGGAAGCTCTAAGCAAGAGCAAATGAATCTTCGCTCAGGTCAAGACGGCAAGATGAAAACCGAGCTTGTGAATGGCCGCGAGCTTCTTCCAAAAATTGCGGGCTTCAATGTCGGCGACAACAAACAAAACCAAGGTATTGAAGCAACAGGCTTCCGCGACAACTGGTGGATCGGCCTCAGCATGCTCCACACTCTGTTCGTAAAAGAGCACAACGCAATTGCGGACCTACTCAAAAAAGAACATGCAAAAAAGGATGCTGCCTCAGGCAAATGGCTTTGGGTAAACGGAAAACAAAAACGTTTGCTCAATGAGCAGGAATTGGATGAAGTTGTTTTCCAGACGGCTCGTCTAATCAATGCCGCAATCATGGCCAAGATTCACACTGTTGAATGGACGCCAGCTATTCTCCCGAATCCAACGCTAAAGAAAGCCATGTACACCAATTGGTACGGCCTAGCGAACCCACAGACTTGGTCAAAGTTCATCAAGCGAATTCCAGGTCTTGACGGCACTGATTGGTTCAAAGGAACACAGACTGGCTACCTAGTTGGTGGAGTTGTTGGCGACAAGCATAACGATTACGGAGTGCCATTCAGCATTACCGAAGAATTCACTTCAGTTTATCGTTTGCACTCACTTCTTCCAGAGCAACTCGTCTTCAAAAAACTGAATGCGAAGAATGCGGCGCCAGTTAATTTCACGGAAACTCGGAATCAGAAAAGCTACGGCATTATGGCGGCCAACGACTTGAAGGATTTGTATTATTCCTTTGGAACTCAGTTGCCGGGACAACTCGTCTTGAATAACTTTCCAAAATTCATGCAGGAATTCACGGTGCCAGGTCACGGTCAAATGGATCTTGGCATGGTGGACATCGTTCGCGACCGCGAAAGAGGTGTGCCTCGTTACAACCAATTCCGTCGTGGTATTGCGCTCAAGCCAATCAGCTCGTACCGAGACTTCTTTCCACCCGGAAAACCACTCGATTTAAGACAACAGAAAATCATCGAGAAGTTTGAAAAGGTTTATGGAAAAGATGCATCCGGCAACGACAATGTTGAAGACATTGATTTGTTAGTCGGAACTTTGTCGGAAGAAGTTAGACCCAAACATTTTGGTTTCGGCGAAACTATGTTCCAAATCTTCATCTTGATGGCGTCGCGCCGTTTGATGGCAGATCGTTTCTATACCGATCATTATCGCGCAGAAGTATATACAAGCACAGGTATGAACTGGATCGATGCCGAAGGCACATTTGCGCAAGTTATCACTCGCCACATGCCAGAGCTTAAAGACAAGGTGAAGGGGCTAGAGACCGCATTCTTGCCTTGGCGTAAGTAAGATCTTTATTAAGAAAAAATAAAAAAAGAGAAGGTCGAAAACCTTCTCTTTTTTTTATTGCTCTAAGTTAAATCGTTTTAAGGTTTAGTGCCTCTCGTAGTAGAAGCCGACGTCTTCTGGATGTTCTGGATTGATCATGAGGAGTTCCTCAGTTGTGAAGCCCCAGTTTTTCCAGTTCATGATATCGATGAACACACCGATGCGAGAAACAACTTTGTCATCGCCTACGTTACCGGCTTTGTTAGCAGTGAAAGTATACATTCCTGGCAACTTTTCTGAAACGCGATATTCACCCTTAATCTCTTCTTGGTTGAATTTCGCGATGCCGGCAGGAGTCAGCTCAGTGTTCACTTTCTTATTGAGGTAATCAAAACCCGTGCGTGCTTTCGTGCCGAAGAACTTGCCACTTACGTAGTCTTCCCAAGTTGAAACTAAGCGTCTCGAGAATTCGACCGACTCAACCAATTTATTCTTTTCTATGCGAGTGAGTGTTGCGCCCTGAAGAGAGCCAGGTCGTTTCAAGTTCAACACTGAAGAATTCACGCCGGTTTTCAAAACGATTTCGCCATTAGCTGCAACAGTTAACGGGCGAAGTGAGTAGCTCAGGTCGTTATCTTTTTTCATGCTGTAGATGTGCATGCGGTTAACCCACTTTGCTATCGCGACTTTTTCGTTGATGTCGGTCAATGGCAAGCGATCATACTCAGCTAGGATCGCGAAGAACGCTCCTGGAGTTGATGGATCTTTTTTAACGATGAACGCCATCACGTCGTTAGAAGTGATGTCGCTGATCAATGAACTGTTGCCCTTGTAAGAGCCCTCAGCAATGGCTGCTTGCGATGATTGAGCACTAAGGCCAATCAGCACAGCTATAGTAACGATTAAAGATTTATTCCGTACTAACATGATTAGCTCCTTAGTTAATTTAGATAACCCTTTCCTATTCGAAAACTGTACCAACGCTATCCGGTCTGTATTAGATTTGAGCGTGATCCGCGTGTCTTAAACTTTCACAGTGCGCGGATAGCGTCAGTCGACTCGATTTGTTAGGATGCAGTCGTGGAACTTACTTGGCTCGGAACAGCTGGTTTTATTGTAAAAGCAAAGGAAGGGGAGATCGTTTTTGACCCCTTTCTCTCTCGCTGTGAAGGTGAGCCTTCACCATTCTCGGCAAACTCATTCGCCAATGCACAAGCGCTTTTCGTCGGCCATGGTCACTTCGACCATACGTTCGATATCCCGAACATCGTCAATGCAAGTGAGTTAAAGGTCTACGCGCCTGGCTTGACCGGTAAGGTTTTGCGCTTACGTGGAGTTCCGCAATCTCGACTGGTAGATGCGCAAAACAAGGAGACACTGTTCAAGGCGTTTAAAGTGCGAGCCTTTCACAGTTCTCACGTAAAATTTGATTTTCCCCTCGTCGTTTCGACAATCAAGCGCTGCGGTACCCACCGCTGCTTTCATGTGATTGGCTTAGGCCTTTTTCCACAGGGACTCGTGCAAACCTATCTGTTCGAGAGCGGTGGCAAGAAATTTCTTTTCATCAGTTCAGGTGGCTGCACGGAAGCGGAATTAAAAGAGTATCGAAAACTTGAAGTTGATTTTTTGTTAGCTCCGCTGCAGGGCCACAGTAAAATTCAAGAAATTGCTGCCAAACAAACAGCAATAATTAATCCCAAGGTGGTTATACCTCATCACCACGATGATTTTTATCCACCGCTAAGTCAGAGTATTTCGGTAGACCTATTTCGCGAAAAGTTAAAAGATGTGGGCTACAAAGGTGAATTCCTTGAGCTTCCTTTGTTTGGAAGCTCGCAGATCTAAAGAGGTGAGTATGACGGGCGCGCGTATGACAGCTTATTTTAAAGATTACGAGTCGTTTCACCAGACACGTGGAAACAAAATCACACATTATGCTGGCATCCCTATGATCGTTTTCTCAACCTTCGGCTTTCTCTCAATATGGGGTGCCACCGTTGAAAGCGTTATCGGTATAATCTTGATGATTTTGATTGCTGCATTTTACGTTTCCCTACAGCCGATGTGGGGAACATTGTTTACGATTGTGGTCGCCGCTTTTTATACTGCATCTCAGTACCTTCCTCTTCAGTGGCATATAATACTTTTTGTTTTGGGTTGGATTCTTCAGGGATTAGGGCATTACAAATATGAAAAAAAATCGCCTGCCTTCTTGCAGAATCTCAATCATCTATTGATTGGCCCGTTCTGGATTTTCTATAATCTTGTATCGAAGCCGCGCGCGCAGTTTCCCGACTAACCAATAGGCGCACATGAACTTCGAAACCTACCTTAAAAAATCCTGGCAAGACCACCACACCGATTTCGAAAAAGTCGCAGCTGATTTTCCAAATCGATTTGCACTTGTTGAAGCCAACGAACAACTCGCACAATTCGTCGGCCTAATCACGCACGTGATGGGTCAACATTTAGCGAAGTGGGACGAAGGAGCCGCGCTACTTTCAAAATCGCTTGCTCATCCCAAAATGGAAAAAGGATCTGAAACTGAACGCACGATTCTGCGCTCGATTGCATCTTTACATTTAGCGGCAGGGCAATCTCCTGACTTAAAATCTTTCAACACTTCGGATCAAATTCGAATTTTTGCAGGAGCCTCTGCTTTTTTGAGTGAAATTGAATCGTCGCGCGCTGGGGATCTTCTTCGCAAGGCGCTTCAGTTAGCCGAAAAGGGCCTTGAGAAAACCGATTCCGCCAATCGTGCACTTGCTGTAACAGGCAACAACATGGCTGGTGCGCTCGAAGAAAAAACGAATCGGACTGCTGAAGCAACAGAGCTGATGATTTTAGCAGCGCAAACCGGAAGAAAGTTCTGGGAAATTGCCGGCACATGGCTGGAAGTTAACCGAGCCGAGTATCGTCTTGCGATGTCGTATCTCCAAGCTCACGATCTAGCAGCTGCACTCAGGCATGCACAATTTTGTATTGAGATCTGCAACGCAAACAACGCAGACAGCTTAGACATGTTTTTTGGATACGCAGCCCTCGCACAAGTCGAGAAGCAAAGACATAATCGCGCTGGTTTTCAAAATGCGCTCGCAGTTGCGAAATCTCATTTCGAAAAATTAAGTGACGACGACAAGCCCTGGTACGAAGACAGCCTCATCAAGCTGGCAAATGAATAGAAAAAAGTTTGTTCACAACGATGCAAGCGAAAAACAATGGGCGATTGTTTCCGCTGAACAGCTTTCTGGAAACACATACGCGATCAAGTACAACAAGCCAGAGCTAAAACCGCCTTCTGAAAT
>JANOUF010000109.1:0-5167 GCA_031416685.1 Bdellovibrionales bacterium | reverse complement strand
CTGGCTACGATTTCTCATCAGGTGAACCGCAAGTTGTTCCTGAGCTCGCGAGCAAGTGGGAATCAAAAGACAACAAGACGTGGGTGATCACGCTTCGCACTGATGCGAAATGGTCAGATGGCCAATCGCTGATTCCTCAACACGTAGTTGATGGTTGGAAACGTTTGCTCACGCCAACAACGGCGGCTGAGTATGCGTACTTTTTGTTTCCAGTGAAAAACGCGCAAGGTTTTAACCAAGGAAAAATTAAAGACTTCAATGAAATTGGAGTGAAGGTTACGGGCCCTGATCAAATCACTGTCGAGCTTGAGCGCCCAATGGCGTTTTTCCCAATGCTCCTCACGCATCACTCGACATATCCGATTCGTTTGGACGTCGTAGCAAAACATGGCGACAAGTGGACAGAGCCTGCGAACATCGTAACGGTCGGTCCGTTCAATATGAAAGTTTGGGAGCACGATAAGCAAATCGTGCTTGAACGTAACGAAGGTTATTACGGCAAAAAGCCACCTTTAAAATACGTCGTTGCTCTCATGATCCAGGAAGTTTCAACGGCAATTAACTTGTTCGAAGCCGGCAAGCTTGATTTCGTCGACGAAGTTCCTGCTCAGCAGATTCGTCAGTGGAAAGGCAAAAAAGAATATAAGTCCATCGGCTCACTCGTTATCCAGTACTACGGCTTTCATACAAAAAAAGCGCCACTTGATAACGTAAAAGTTCGCCAGGCCATCGCCCACGCGATCGACCGTCAAGAGATCGTCAACATCCTCTCAGCTGGCGAAATTCCGATGACGTCATTCGTGCCAGCAGGAATGTTCGGTTACGAAGCGGATCGTGGACTTGCGTTCAACGTTGAAAAAGCAAAACAACTCTTCAAAGAAGCGGGTTACGGCGAAGGCGGGAAAGCATTCCCGAAATTCATGCTCAAGATGAACACCAACGAAAACCATCAGATCATTGCTGAAAACGTTCAAGCGCAACTGAAGAAGAACCTCGGCATCGATATGGAAGTGAAAAACGAAGAGTGGAAAGTTTATCTCAAGACTCTTCAGAATGATACGCCACAGCTTTTTCGTATGGGTTGGAATGGCGATTATCCAGATCCGGATAACTTCTTAAACCTTCTCACGAGCTACTCAGAGAACAACCGCACTCATTGGAAGAGCAAAGAGTACGATGCCATCATCGAGCAAGCAGCGAGTGCGTCTGAGCGCGAAAAGCGTAAAGAACTTTATTCGCAAGCACAGAAAATGCTACTCGAAGACAACACGGCGTTAGTGCCACTGTTTAGTTCAGTGACGAAATACCTGGTGGCTGATCGTATCGATAATTTCCCAGTGAACGTGTTGGGCAATAAACGTTTTGATAAGGTCTCAATTAAGTGAGTCACCAAACCGGTGCTCTCATTGGCCGCATCTTTGGGTGGGGAGTTATTGCTCTCATCGTTCTTGGTGTAGCCTTTGACCTTGGCGAGTTTGAAATTCCCGCTGCGTATTGGTATGCGCTCGTCGGCTGGTGCTTTGTCTCAGCCGGGTGGGCTATCGTCCGTCAGAACTTGTTGATCTATGTGACGCGCCGGTTGCTAGGAGCGTTTCTAGTCACGTTCATAATTGCGACTGCAACGTTCCTGCTTTTGCGCTATTTGCCAGGTGGACCATTCGACACCGAAAAGGCATTGCCACCGGAAATCAAAGCAAACATCGAAGCGAAATATGGATTGGGAGATCCGCTTCCTACTCAGTACGTAAACTTCATGACGAAGTTGGTACAGGGGGATTTGGGCGAGTCGTACAAATATTTAGGCCGTTCAGTTTCAGATATTATCTCTGAGACTTTGCCGGTTTCATTTCAGCTTGGATTCTATTCGCTTTTGCTCGCATTCACGATCGGCATTCCGCTAGGCGTATTTGCAGCGTCGAAACATAATACTTGGCTCGATACAGCTGCGATGTTTTTAGCGATCTCTGGCGTGGCACTTCCGAGTTTCATCATCGGGCCGATGCTCGTGATGATGTTTAGCTTTGGTGTGCCGTTTAGCTTTATGCACGGAATGCTTCCGCCAGCTTTGTGGGAAGGTCCGCTTTACTACATCTTGCCAGTTCTAACTTTGGGCATGCGTCCTGCTGCGATTATCGCGCGTCTTACTCGTTCCTCTGTACTTGAAGTGATTCGTTCTGATTTCGTGCGGACAGCGAAAGCTAAAGGTGTTGCCGAAATGACCGTGCTTTACAAACACGTGCTCAAGAATTCTGTGATTCCGGTGTTAACTATTTCCGGTCCGCTTGTCGCGGGGATTTTGTCGGGAACTTTCGTCATCGAGATTATTTTTGCAGTACCTGGAATGGGAAAACATTTAGTTCAAAGTGTAACGAATCGCGATTACCCACTGATCTTGGGTGTTACGTTGGTTTACGCAGTCATGCTCGTCGTCGCCAATTTAGTCGTCGACATTCTCTACACTGTGGTTGATCCAAGGATTAAGCTGTCATGAGCGAAGTAGTTGCGCCAATTTCAAATCCATCTTCGATCCCTGATTCAAAACTTCCTCAGGCAAAACCATCGCGAAGTCTTTGGTCAGACGGTGTTCTACGTCTGAAAAGAAATAAGGCTGCGGTTGTTTCACTCGGTTTTATTATTTTAATTTGTTTGTGTGCAGCGTTTGCCGAGTTCGTTGCTCCTTATTCTTTTGAAACTCAAAACATCGACCATACGCTCGAAGGTCCAAGCGCTTCGCATTGGCTCGGTACAGATGGACTTGGTCGCGATTTGCTTTCGCGGATCATCTTTGGTGCGCGTATGTCGATGTCAGTCGGCATTCTCACAGCCATCATGTCGCTCCTCATTGGCGGAATTTACGGCGCAGTTTCAGGTTGGTTCGGCGGAACTGTTGACTCAGTGATGATGCGTTTTGTCGATATTTTGGAAGCAGTTCCTTCGCTTCTGCTTTTGATTTTGGTCATGGTGATTTTCAATGCGATCAACATCTTCGAAAACCCAGAGTTACGAGCACTTACGGGGATTTTTCTAGCTGTGAGTGTGGTCGGTTGGCTCGGGCTTGCGCGGCTCGTTCGCGGCCAAGTGTTGCAGGTTAAAGAGCAACTATTTGTCGAAGCTGCTCGCGCGATGGGCGCTCCGGGTCGCTTGATTTTGTGGCGACATGTTTTCCCTAACATTTTAGGGCCGATCATTGTCTTGCTCACGTTTCAGATTCCATCTAACGTTTTATTTGAAAGCTTCTTGAGCTTTATCGGTTTAGGTTTACAGCCGCCGTACAGCTCTTGGGGTGTTCTCGCAAATGACGGTTGGCGCGCAAAGAGCTATCCGCATTTGATCTTGTTCCCAGGTCTTGCGCTGTATCTCACGATGCTTGCGTTCAATTTGTTGGGTGACGGACTGCGAGACGCGTTTGATCCAAAAATGAAGAACAGGTAATTGTTTCCTTAGGGGGGAATATGAAGTTTCTAGTTTTGGCAGCAGCAACGTTTGTGTCGATGTCAGCAAGCGCAGCGCTTGATTACTCGGGCAATTACTTCGGTAAACTAAATGGCGACGTAACGATGATTGAAGTTAGTCGCGCTGGCGATACGCTTACGGCTCATTTGGAACACATGGCAGACGACAGCACAATGCTCGGCAGTTGCGGCGCAAGCATCGGCGAGATGATCAGCATGGACGTCGACTCTGATGATGGCGTTACAACAATTGATTCAGCTGAATTTAAATTCAATCCAGGTTCATGCCGCCAGATCATTGGTCGCACAATCACGCTCGATTTCAAACATAAGGGCGGCAGTGTTGTTGGCTTAAATGCAAGCATCGTTTACTCGGCAACCGACGTGCCGGGCTCATGCATTCCAACATACCCGAATGGTCAGTGGTGCTCGCCTGATAAAATCCGCTACGACTACCTCGAAGGTGCTTTCAAGAAGTAATTCAGTTTCCTATGTCGGAAATAAAAAAGCCCACTCGTAAGAGCGGGCTTTTTTTATTTAGCGAGGGCGAGCCGACATTAAACGTTAAATCTGAAGAACATAATGTCGCCGTCTTTAACAGTGTAGTCCTTGCCTTCAACGCGATATTTTCCAGCGTCCTTAACAGCTTGTTCAGTTTTTAACGTGAACAAGTCGCTGCAGTTGTAAACTTCTGCGCGGATGAAGCCGCGTTCGAAATCTGTGTGAATTACGCCGGCTGCTTGCGGAGCTTTTGCATTTTTCTTTACGGTCCAGGCGCGAACTTCTTTTTCGCCAGCGGTGAAGTAGGTTTGAAGATCGAGGAGCTTGTAGGCTTCAAAGATCAAACGATTAAGGCCTGGTTCTTTTTGTCCTACGCTCTCGAGGAACTCGGGCTGTTCTTCTTTTGGAAGAAGCGCGATTTCTGCTTCAAGTGCTGAGCAGATTACGACGAAGTTGTTTCCTTCATCTTTTGCTCGCTTTGCAACTTGGTCGACCCATGGATTCCCGCCTTTTTGCATGTCTTCTTCGTTTACGTTACATGCGTAAAGAACCGGTTTGCTGGTGAGTAGATGCATATCTTTGATAATTGGTACTTCTGAGTCTTCAAGTTTTACTGAGCGCGCTGGGAGACCAGCATTCAGTGCATCTTGAATTTTTTTAACTGCGTTGTATTCAACGACTGCTTTTTTATCTGTTCCAGTCTTTGCAAGCTTCTCAGTTTTTTGAACTCGCTTATCAACTGAATCTAAATCCGCGAGCATAAGTTCAGTGTTGATCACATCCATATCTCTGAGTGGATCAATTGAGCCAGAGACGTGAACGATATTTGGATCATCAAAGCAACGAACGACGTGAGTGATCGCATCAGTTTGGCGGATGTGACCTAGGAATTGGTTCCCGAGGCCTTCGCCTTTTGAGGCGCCTGCAACGAGCCCTGCGATATCAAGAAACTCCATCGCAGTTGGGATTGTCGTTTTTGGTTTGATAAGTGCCGTGATTTGCGTGAGGCGCTCATCAGGCACCGTTACTACGCCAACGTTCGGATCAATCGTACAGAACGGGTAGTTCGCCGCTTCCGCTTTCGCTGCAGTTAATGCATTGAACAGAGTACTTTTTCCGACATTCGGAAGCCCCACTATACCAACTTGTAATCCCATATTTTCCTCTTTAGGTACGCCGTTCCCGGAAGCTAATGCGTCGACAGTGTCGACGCA
>JANOUF010000108.1:0-11466 GCA_031416685.1 Bdellovibrionales bacterium | reverse complement strand
GGTCAGTTGGGATTTGGAAGCGGCGAGGAAAAGAATGAACTCGGATCAAATCGCCTAATGCGACTTCATGCGAAGGATTCAAAACTCGTTCGTTATTAATATAAACGCAACCCAATTCAAGTAGTTCAATGGGCGTAAGTTCGGGGCGCGGAGATTTTTGAAAAAGATGAACTGAGACGGCATCGACCACAGAAGATCGCCGCGTGCATTTCCATTCTTTAGCGCTCGACCGATAGTTTTTTTGATAGGTTCTTGTCTCAGTCACGTTGACGATATAGCCCATGTAG
Source organism: Bdellovibrionales bacterium (assembly GCA_031416685.1). Classification (GTDB taxonomy): domain Bacteria; phylum Bdellovibrionota; class Bdellovibrionia; order Bdellovibrionales; family JAMPXM01; genus JANOUF01. The sequence continues at coordinate 11,179 of JANOUF010000108.1, read as the reverse complement.
CCAAAAAGATGTATCGATTTGCACATTGTTTTTGTTCGGCAGCATCAGTTAAACTATCAGCCCATGAAAAAAACTCTAATCGTCATAACAGTCGTCCAATTCATCACTCTCGTTTCTTTGCAATGCAACGCTGCCGCTCAAGGTGATGCTGTCAGCCAGATTATCGTCGTCGCCTTGGGAGACTCGATTACCGAGGGATATGGTGTTCCTCAAAGCTCGTCCTACCCGTCCCTTTTAGAAGGCAAATTGAAATCTGCAGGGCGAAACGTAAAAGTTGTTAACGCTGGAACGAGTGGTTCGACATCCGCAAGTGGGCCTTCGCGCATGCGCTTTTTACTTAAAACGAAACCAGCCTGGGTCATCATCGCGTTAGGTGGAAACGATGGACTTCGTGGCTTGCAACCGGATGAGATGAGAAAAAATTTAGCTCAAACAATTAAAATTGCAAAAGACGGCGGCGTTAAAGTTTTGTTGGCCGGAATGAAAGCTCCACCCAATCTTGGTCCACAGTACAGCAAGAATTTCGAGGCAGCGTTCAAAGAGCTCTCGAAGGACAAGAACATTCGTTTTGTTCCGTTCTTACTCGACCGCGTTGCGGGCGAAGCGAAGTACAATCAAAATGATGGCATTCATCCGAACGAAGAAGGTCATAAGATAATTGCTGACTTGATTTTCAGATCACTTGAGAAGTTACTATGAGCTACGTTCTCGAAGTTGAAGATGTCGTAAAAAATTACCCTCAGGGCACCAATTCTGAAATTGAAGTCCTGTGTGGGGTTTCGTTCAAAGTAGCTCCAAAGGAAACCGTTTCCGTAGTTGGCGCATCTGGCGGTGGAAAGTCGACACTCCTTTCAATTTTGTCAGGGGTGGATCGTCCTTCAAAAGGATCCGTAAAAATTTTGGGTCGCAATTTGGCTGAGTTGAGCGACGACGAGCTGACTTCCTTCAGGGGAAGAGAGTACGGAATCGTCTTTCAGCAGTTTCATCTTATCTCGCATCTAACCGCTCTTGAAAATGTGATGCTTCCGCTAGAAATCAATGGCATCACGGACGCTGAAGCTAAGGCCAAAGAGTTTCTACATGAAGTGGGCCTAAGCGAGCGACTCGCTCACATGCCGTCGCAACTCAGCGGCGGTGAAACACAACGAGTGGCAATCGCTCGCGCGCTTGCAATACAACCGAAAATTATTTTAGCCGATGAGCCAAGTGGAAATCTGGATGTACATACGGGCCAAAAGGTTATGGATCTTCTTTTTGCATTGATTGAAAAACATCACTCCACTCTTGTACTAGTCACTCATAACGACGAACTCGCTAAACGTTGCCAAAGACGCTTGTCTCTTGAAAATGGTAAGATTTCGGAGATCTAGTGCTCTTAAAATATGCGGCAAAAGAACTGAAGTCGTTTCCCCGCTATACTTTACTGTTTATCGTTAACATTATGATCGGGTTGGTTGGTCTTGCGGCGATTGAAAGCTTCAATTCCAGCATTGCACGCCAGATTCGAGCTTCTTCTCAAGAGGCCGCCGGCGGCGATCTTGTTATTTCTAGCCGGCTTCCAATTGACCCCGAGGTGCGCGAAACGATTCGAAGTCTCCTTGAGGGTGACCATCACGACTTCGGTGAAGCCGAAGAAATTCTGACAATGGCTGCCGCCAGCAAACTTTCGCGACTGGTTCAGCTTCGCGCCCAGTCTTCGACTTTGCCATTTTACGGAAAAGTAGAAGTCGAGCCATCACAAACCAATTCACAGCTTGAAGCTGGCTTTAATTGTTGGGTTTACCCAGAACTTTTGACCCAACTTGATTTGAAAGTCGGAGATGCGCTAAAAGTTGGAAACCAAAGTCTTCAAATTATTGGCGTTGTTAAAAAAGACTCTGCGCCGCAAATGGGACGAAGCGCTCTCGCACCGAGAGTATACATAAGCCGATCGACTCTGGAATCGACAGGCCTCGTTCAAAAAGGCAGCACCGTATTCTATCAAAAAGTTTTCAAGCTCTCCGCATCCGTGAATGTGGATGAGCTGGCGAAACTTGCCTCCGCCCGGTTAAAAGACTCAACACTCAATATTCGAAGCCATACTCAAGTCAGCGAAGCAAGTGCCCGGATGCTCTCGTATCTCAATGATTATCTCGGCTTGATCTCTCTCGTAGCACTTCTACTTTCAAATATTGGCGGCCTCTATTTATTCCGAGCGCACCTGATGGATCGCCTTAAAGACATGTCGATTTTGAAGATGATTGGAATGCGCCCCAATCGAATCGCTTTATTGTACTCTTTCGAAGTTCTGCTCTTGTCTTTCGCTGGCGTTTGCTTAGCCATCGTTGCTTCTCTTGCGATATTCCCAATCGCAAATTTCTTACTCCAAGACTTCTTACCATTTCAGCTCCCTACCCGCCCCGAGCCTGAAGCTCTTCTCCTGATCACGATCGTAGGGATGGTAAGTACGCTTGTCTGTTTGCTTCCTTTAATACTCAAAGTTCGGAAATTTTCTCCAAGTGAATTGTTTCAAGAAAGCTTTTCCGTTCAGCTTCGCGTTCGTGCGCGCGCACTTCTTCAGTGGGTACCTGCGATCTTGTTTTTCTTTGCTTTATCGGTGTGGCAAGCCAACTCGATCCGCGTTGCGCTTTTGTTTCTCGCCTCTCTGATTTTTTCTGCGGCTTTTCTATTCGCGCTAGGTCTACTTGCATTTAAAGGTGTTGAGTCGAGACTATCTCAAAGGTCACTTGAAATTAAATTTGCATATCGAGAACTGATTCGCAGGCCGCTTGAGAACTTAACGACCTTTGTGTCACTTGCTATCGGAGCTATGCTCGCAAGCTTAGTTTTCGTGGTTGAAGGAAGCATAAGAAGCGAATTTGAAGTTGGTGCAGCATCCGCTCAGCCCTCACTTTTTCTTTTTGATATCCAAGAAGAACAAATCGAACCACTTGCGAAACTGAGTGAGGATCTTGGCGCTCAACTGATCAATTCCTCACCGATGGTACGCGCCCGCTTGACCGCTATTAATGGATCGACGGAATTCAAGTCAGAGGAAGATTCAAGTCTGCAAACGCGCGAGGATGAACAGGCGGCGCGTTCTCGAAATCGAACTTTCAACTTAACCGAGCGTAAGCAGCTCTCGACTTCCGAGACGTTACTTGAAGGCAGCGAATTTAGTGGCAGTTACGATCCCACATCGAACCGTCTGCCAGAAATTTCTTTGGAAGAAAGATTTAGCGAGCGTTTAAGCCTAAACATTGGCGACAAGCTGACTTTTGAAATTATGGGTGTTGAGTTGATAGGCCGGGTTGTCTCTATTCGCCGGGTGAAGTGGGCAAGCTTTCAGCCAAACTTTTTCGTTCAGTTTCAAGATGGAGTGCTCACTGATACTCCAAAAGTTTTCTTAGCTTCAACTGGCAAGCTTTCCTCAGATCTAAAATCGAGATACCAGCAAGAAGTCGTCAGGCTATTTCCCAACGTCTCAATCATCGACGTCGGCCAAGCCGTTAGAGAACTCATCCAAACGACTTCCAAAATGGCATTAGCTCTAAAAATAATGGCTTTTTTAGTTCTCATTTCTGCATTGCTCGTAGTGGTTAGCATTCAGACGTACAATGTTCAGCGCGCAAAACAGCAACGCGGCCTTTTGAAACTCCTAGGGCTAACTCGTTCACGTATTCTAAAGATTGTATCGATTCAAAGTTGGTCACTAGTGACATTAGCAGTGGCCTTTGGGTGGTTGATTAGCATTGCCGTCGCGTGGCCAATCACATCTTTAATGTTTGCGCGGGCACCGTCGCTGACTTTCGAATCGCTAATTATTGTTGTGCTTTTGTTGCCGCTGGCTCTTACAAATGGGCTGACAAATGGACTGACGACTGCGCTGAATTTTTGGATTCAACCACGACGCAATCGTTGAATAATCTGGTCAAGTTTTGCAAGAAACTGCGAGCGATCTTTCTTTTCCATCGGCGCGGGCCCGCCGCGCATCTCCCCCATGTGACGGAGGTTTTGCATAAGTTCCCGAGTCGCAACTGCACCGCCAATCGAGTCTTCGGTAAACTCAATTCCCTTCGGACCCAACGCAGCAACACTTTTCTTTACGCATCTGTCAGCCAAAAGAATATCCGTGGTGATAACGACATCGCCCTTCTCGGCATTTTCAACTATCCAGTCGTCCGCCGCGTCAAAGTCCCCTTCAACGACGACCATTTCAATGTTCTGCCCGCTGGGCACGCTTAACCACTTATTAGCTACGACAAAGACCTTCAACTGATAGCGAGCTGCCACCTTATAGGTCTCTTCTTTCACGGCGCAACCGTCGCCATCGATGAAAATATTCAACATTTGGCGATTAGAAACGAATTAAAGGCAAAAGGGAAGCTACTCACCGCTATTCCCTATTCCTAAATTCCATGCTTGAAATCAGCCGCGCGGCAGCTACAATCGCGTATCTACAAATTAGTGAACCGCCTGGAGCTACATGTACTTACACAACGAAAACGTTGAGTCTCAACAGCATTTTGCGTTTGAGCCAGCTATTCAGATTGAAGCAGAAGCGCAGCCAAAAGATGAGAAGGCAAAGAACTTCACGTTTTATCGCCAAGCAATTCAGAAGAAGTTGAGCGCGGACGTTTTTCTTCCAAACCGAATGCGCCTTGTCCCGTTCTTTGGCTACATCGCTTTGGTTGCTGCAGCTATGGCAATTGTTGTTGTCATTAATCCAGCTTGGCCAGTTAAGCTTCTTTGCGGCCTGTTAATTGGGTTTTGCACCGGCATCCTTGGGCTTCTTACTCACGAGATCGCACACGGGACTGTCGTTAAAAATAAATACTTAAAATTCGTTCTCGCTTTTTTTGGGATGCTTCCGTTTTTGATCACACCGACTTTCTGGAAGTATTCGCACAACCGGCTTCATCACGGCAAAACGCAAAAGTTAGTGGATGATCCAGATGCGTTCCCGACGATGCGAATTTTCAAGCACAGTCGTTTCCTACAACGCGTATTTCCTTACACGCCAGGTTCGGGCCACAAGCGTAGCTACCTGTATTTCGGCTTTTGGTTGTCGTTCAATTACATGGTCGCGCAACTGTATTTCCGTTCTAGAAATCGCATCTATGATTCGTTGAACCATCGTGCCGTTACGCTTGAGCTCACTGCTCAGTTTGCAATTTTCATTGCACTTCTAGCGGTAACTGGCCCATCGGCATGGCTTTGGGTCTTCGCGATTCCTTTTGTTGTCCAGAATTACATCGTGATGAGCTACATCGCGACCAATCACAATTTGAGCCCGCTTACGGCTGAGAACAATCCTCTAGAGAATTCTCTGACCGTAACGAATCATCCGTTGCTTGAAAGATTGCACATCAACTTTGGTTATCACGTTGAACATCACTTGTTCCCAACCGTGAACCCGAAGCACGCAAAAGCGATTCATCACGAGTTAAAAACTCAATTCCCACAGGAATACAAATTCATGCCGAAGCGGCAAGCGATCCGCATGCTGTACAGCACGTCGCGTATTTATAAAAATTCGACGACTCTTGTGCATCCGAAGACTGGTGAAGTGTACGAGACCATTTAAGGCGATCGCTTAACGCGATCAACTATCTAACGGGAGTGATCTCAACTATCGTGTGCCCTGCTTGGATGAATCCCAAACGCCGAGCTGCTTCCTCTGAAAGATCAATGATGCGGCCCTTAGCAAAAGGGCCGCGATCGTTCACTCGAACAACGACTTCAGTGTTGTTAGAAACATTTCTGACCCGAAGCTTTGTACCGAATGGCAGCTTTGGATGAGCAGCCTGAGAGTGTCGCGCACGAAGCGATTATTGAACTAAGTAAAATCAGTTTGATAGTTCTCATAACGCTAGGATGATCGAGCCGAGAGCGATAAATGCGCCGCCTACGATGACTTTCCATGTAAGTGGCTCACTTAAAAACAGTGCTGCGAAGATTATAACTAAGACCACGCTCATCTTATCGATCGGCGCCACTCTCGATGCAGGAGCCATTTGCAGAGCTCGGTAGTAACACAACCATGAAAGGCCAGTTGCGATACCAGAGAGGATCAGAAACATTATGCTGCGACTTGCAGGTGAGCTCTCGAGCCGCCATTCGCCTCGTACGGAAATAATTAGGACGGTCATCAGAGCGATAACAATCGTTCGAATGAACGTTGCGAGATTTGAATTTATGTCTGAGACCGCGATTTTGCCGAAGATTGCGGTGAGCGCTGCGAAGAACGCTGAACCGAACGCGAAGTATCTCCAGTCAAGATTCATGGGTTGCTTCCTCCTTAGGAAGCGTTACCTTCCTAAATTTCGACCTGGATGCCAACCTCAATTACCTTGTCACCCGGGATATTAAAGTAAGCAGTCGCACGTTCGGAGTTTCGGGACATGAACGCAAACAAATGTTCTCGCCAAATTGCCATACCTGGCAACCCCGTCGCGATCAATGTTTCGCGGCCCAAGAAATATGTGACATCCGGTGCCGTGATGCCGTTCTCTTCGAGAACATTCAGTATGTCTTGAATGTCGGGCGTCTCCATGAATCCGTACTTTGCAACAACACGATAGAATTCATTCGGCAGTCGTTCGATTAACAGACGCTGCGTTCTTGGAACAGTCGGCACTTCTTTCGAAATTATTGTCAGGACAATATTTTTCTCATGAAGACACTTGTTGTGCTTAACGTTTTTCGTCAACGCAAGTGGCGTTACGGTTGGATCGCCAGTCATGTAAATAGCGGTGCCGCCTGTAACAAACGGTTTTTCCAAATCGATTTGTTTGAAAAAATCTTCCATCGCTGTCGACTGTAGTCTGAGTCGCGACTGAAGAATTTCGCGACCGCGGCGCCAAGTCGTCATCAAGGTAAAGATCAAGGCGCCCATCGCGAGTGGAAACCAGCCTCCATCAAAAATTTTGGCAGTGTTCGCTGCAAGAAAAACTCCATCGATGATGATAAAGAAAATAAATACAGCACCAACGGGAACCAATCCCCATCCCCACAATTTGAACGCAACTGTGCAAGTAAGAATGGTGGTAATGACCATGGTCATTGAGACCGCAATTCCGTATGCAGCAGCTAAGGCACTCGAAGACTGAAACGAAGCAACTAGATACGCTGTGAGTATGAAAAGCAGCCAGTTGATGTGGGGAATATAGATCTGCCCAATTTCGTGAATGGAAGTATGAATAATTCGAACCCGCGGAGCATATCCAAGCTGAACAGCCTGGCGAGTCAGCGAAAACACTCCCGTGATCAATGCTTGTGATGCAATGACAGTGGCGGCGGTTGCTAAGATTACAAGTGGATAAAGCGCCCATTCGGGAGCAAGTTTGTAGAATGGATTGCTAGCAGCTTCAGGTACGGAGAGAAGCAAAGCGCCTTGGCCAAAGTAATTCAGCAAAAGACCGGGAAGTGCTACGAAAAACCAAGCGCGCTGAATTGGCTTGCGACCTAGGTGGCCCATGTCAGCGTAAAGTGCTTCGCCGCCCGTGACTACGAGAAATACTGCACCTAGTGCGAGTACGCCGGCCCATCCATTATGAAGAAAAAACTCATAACCAAACTTTGGATTAACGGCCGAAAATACGATCGTATTCTGTAAACTGCCATAAATTCCAAGAGCACCTAGCGTGATGAACCAAATCAAAATAATCGGGCCAAACACCGCGCCTATTTTTGCAGTTCCCAAGCGTTGAGAATAGAAAAGTACAAAAAGAATACCGATTGTAATCGGCACTACGAATGGACCGAAGAACGGAGTTGCAACATTTAATCCTTCGACCGCACTCAATACAGAAATCGCTGGCGTAATAACCCCATCTCCGAAAAGTAGAGCCGAACCGAAAAGACCTAAATACAAAATTGCTTTCGAAAAGAACGTTTTCTGCTGCGCTCGTGGAGCAGCAAGCGAAGTTAGAGCGAGCACTCCGCCTTCACCTTTGTTGTCGGCCCTCATCACAAAAAGTAGGTACTTTATCGAAATGACTATAATGAGCGACCACACGACTAGCGAGAGAATGCCGAGTACATTCTCGGGTGTTACCGCCATTGCGTGCGGCCCATGAAACGCCTCTCGCAAGGCATAGAGTGGACTTGTGCCGATGTCTCCGAAAACAATTCCGAGTGCAGCGAGTGTTAGTGCATTGATAGATTGCTTCGCTTGGCTCATAAACCAACCTCCAAAAAACTTTCGTTTTTATGAGGATGAGCCTTGAGGCTTATCCCCTTCGATGCTTACGAGGTTAGCTGTCGGGCTCAGGCCGAAGAGTGCCTTACACAATAAAGTGATTCGCCCCAAAAGTTGGGTCCCCCGCTTCTGGCTCTAGCCAGAACTCAGCGATGAGAGGAGGATACAAAATGCGTGTGGGAAGGTAAAGGCCTGTGCTGTTATCGCTAGGCGTAAGGCCAAAGTGCCTATGGCGGTTCTTGATTTGTCCCGAAAGTCTACTAGTTCAAAAAATAAGCGTAACAGTTGTAGACACCATATACGCCGTTTCTGGTGCTTTGGATAAAACCAGCTAAAATTTAGAGATACCTCAAAGGAGATCGGTTCATGAAAAAGTCCACGTCTTTGTTTTTAGCTTGTTTGGTTTTGCTCGGTACCTCAGCTTGTTCGACTGCGCAAAAGCAGGAAGACCAAACTGCTGACATCACGTCTTCGGGCGAAGAGGTTGCTCAAGAAGAATCAACTGACGCGTTTACGGAACCTAGCGCTGCACCAGAAGAGTCAACGGCAGTGGCAGCGCTTGAGCCAGCTCCGATGGAAGAAGTGCCAATGGCGGCACCTGAGCAACCCGTTGAGCAGCCGAAAAAGTCTCGTTCATCGAGCACATCAGACTATTCTTTAGGTGCAGGCTCTAGCGGCCGCGGCCATTAATAAGTTAGGATCCGTCTTAGATGTTAAGACGGATCCTGTTTCTCTCTATTCTTTCGTTTATTTATTCTGCGCATGCCGTTGTGACGACAGACTCATGGAGAGATGCCGCTCGTAAAGCCGGCCAATCTGAAACAACGCAAATTCGCAGCGAAGCACTCGCCGAATTACGCAAACAAAAAAATCTCGATCAAAAATTGATTTTAGCGCTCGATACCGAAGATCGATATCTTGCTCTTGAAGCTATTTCGGCGCTGCAACTGAAGAAACTTGTCCCAGATCTGCTAAGCAAAGTTGAAAAAGATATCGACGGATTTCTGACCCTTACCCTGAGTTCGCTTTTAGATGAAGCGAACAAAGATAAGGTATTAAGCGGTTACTCTGGGTTGCTGACTTCTAAGAAGTTCAAAACTATTTCTCCTGCAACGATAGTCGCGCTTCTTGAGCCGCTTGGCCGCATTGGCGTTGCGTTGCCAGCGAAGTCAGTCGAACAAATGTTTAAGCATAAGTACCCTGAGGTTCGCTCCTCTACGCTCCAGTACGTTCGCTCAATGGCGTTGGCTCATAAAAAGCGTGAGTACAATAAAGTTTTGGATTCTGGCATTACGTCAGCGGAGTTTCAACTTCGCCTTCAGACGATTTCTATTCTTCAAGAGCTACTCAGTTTAAATATTAAGTCGACCTATTCACTTACAAAGCTTCGTGGGATTTGTCAGAAAGAAAAAGTTAAGAATGCTCGCGAGAGCTGTCTGCAGTTTTTAAGTAAAGGTGGGATGAAATGAGTGCAGCCCGCCTGCTTTTGCTAGCGTGTCTCATTGCGATTCAAGCGCATTCGGCAACCACTCCCGCAAGTAAAGAGTGTAAAGCCGCTTACAATGATTTGTTTAGTAAGCCTGTAATGAATCTATGGATGGTGTTCGGCTATAAAGATATCCGGCCAGCGCGATTCGTTGGCGATCGTCATGAGCGACTGGCTTTCGTACAAAAAATTCTTGCCCCGTGTACCAAAGGCAATTTCGCCTGCGGCTTTAAGCGAGATGGAAAAAACGCGGATTTGTTTACGAGGAAGATATCGTCGCCAGATAAGAAATCAGCGAAGAAAACCGTCACGGTACAGCTTTGGGTTGTGAGCAGCTCGGTCGGTTCCGATGATCAGTCTAATCGCGACAACCCCTTCCAAATGTGGCAAACGGGCTATGCAAAAAAATCATTCGATGAGGCTATAGCAAACGCTGACGTCGTATTTTACAACGGCCATTCTCGTTTCGGTGCCGGCCCTGACTTCGCTCCTCCCCGCCTGGATGACACTGGACAAGTGGACTCTGTCTACTACCAAAATCAAAAACTTGGCTTTTCAGATATCCTCGAAACCTTAGGCACTCGCACCGAGAAAAAGAAGAAATCAGGATTAAAGATCTTGGGACTATTCTCGTGTAGCTCTACGCAACATTTCTCTAACGAGATTAAAAAATACGCGAGCGTTGGATTGATTTCCGGCAAGAGCTTAATTTTCTATTCTGATGCGTTGGAGAATTCGCTTGTGTCACTTTCATCGATTCTGCAAATGCGATGCAGTGACGGAATCAACAAAGCATTGGGCGACGGTAAAGGCGTCGATGGGATGACGATTGAGGGATTTGCGCCATAGCTTCGAGACCCTTAGGTCGTCGGTCCAGGGACTACCTCAGTAAGGTCCCAGCGTGTCTTTTTGAACTCTGGACGTACCCGCAATTTAATGTGCTACGGTTCCGCATCCGGCTTAACGCCGACTCGAGGGAGACACAAATGGCGCGGCAGAAGGCGGACGTAAAGTTGCTCGTTGTAGATGATGATCGGCGATTCCTTGAGGTAATGACGGGTCTTCTTACACGATCAGGATTTAAAGTGACCCCCGCGAGCAGCGGAACTGAAGCTCTTAAAATATTAGAAACAAAATCCGTCGACTTGGTCCTCTCGGATGTGCATATGCCTAATGGGGATGGCCTTTCATTACTCGACGCGATCCGCGTAAAAAACTCAACGCTCCCGGTAGTTATATTTCTGACGGGATTCGGCGAGCAAAGCGCCAAAGATTGTATGAGACGAGGCGCTTACAAAGTTTTATCAAAACCTTGTGCACGGGCAGCGCTACTCGGAACGATTAATGCGGCTCTTGGCTTAGAGTAGCGATATGCGGCACAATTTCCCAAGTGCCGCATTAATCCGGAAGTTTTCTTAAGCGAAACTCTGTGTCGGTTGCCAATGAACGAAGCGCATCCTCAAGAGTGCCCTGCTGAAGAATCGTTTTGAACTTGTTCAAACGGCAACCAT
>JANOUF010000107.1:0-3445 GCA_031416685.1 Bdellovibrionales bacterium | reverse complement strand
AAGTTGTCCGCTTTGGAAAACGAGCATTACGCCTTTTTGGAAAATGCCTTTCATTTGCGAGAAGGCGAGATCAGTCGCTTCTTCGTAGGAATGGCATTGATTGAAATCCGTAACACCTGGACGAGATGGCAATGGTGCGCCCTCTGTCTGTGGAATGTCGACGGACTTCACGTTTACATTTGGAGTCGGAGCTTTTGGTTTTATCGCTCCTGGTGCTTCGTGTTTTTCTTTTATTGGTGCTGGCACCGGGATCGCCATTTTCGGTGGGACCAAGCTCGCAGCTGCTGCCGGAGCCGGCGGAGCTTTTTGCGGCATTGCTGGAATGATCGGCGGTGGTCCTGCTACAGCGGCAGCAACAACTGGTTCTGGTTTTTTAGGAATCGGCGGAACAATCGCAACAACCGGCTCCGCTTTTTTTGGAATCGGCGGAATTTTTGGAATTGCTGGTGGCCCCGAAGGAATTTCAGGTTTTGCTGCGAGCGGTGGTGGCGCAGTTGCAACAACCGGCTTCGGCATTGGCGGTACTGCAAACGAGATTTCTGGAATTTCAATTCCAGGTGCAGTTTCCGTTGGAACTTCTATACCAGGCGCTGTTTCAGTCGGAACTCCTGGTGCCGTTACTTCAGAAAGATCTTCTGCTAAAGCAGAAGCCGACGATGAAGATGACGTTAATTCAAAAGATAGCGAAGCTGGTGCTGTGAATGAGAAACCATCAGGCATCTCAGGAGGTGCTTCCTCCGAAGCTTCTTCAGCGGCTCCGTCGGCAACGGCTTCAATATCGGTTTCGAGTGATTCCGGTGTTTCAAAAGAGAAACTTCCGGCACTGGTCGCAGCAAAACCTTCTGGCATTTCAATTTCGATACCGGAGTGAGTCGGCTCGAGAACAGAATCTTCGAGCACATCGAGTGGAATTTCCGCATTAGCAACTGTTCCACTTTCGGCAATGATGTCTTCTGGCATTTCCAGAAGTGGAGGTGCTGCAAAGGAAACAGGTGACACAGTAGAAACGGATGTAGCAGGTGAAACTTTAGAAACGGAAGTGCCGCCACCAAGATTAATTGTAAATTTAGTCGGTGATGGCGCGATAGTTTCCTCGACCGGCAGAACGGGAACAGCAACAGTTTTTTGTGCGACGTCTGAGTGACCCAGTGTCGTCCAAAGAAAATTTAACGAACTTGCTGGTGCTAAAACAAACCGATGAGGTCGATTCAGTTTTAACGGTACTGGTTCCACGCATGCGATGAGAAGAATTCCTTCCCACTCATGAACTGGAATGAGATGCGAATTCCAATCAGATTCTTTTTGCACGCGTTCCCAAAGATCGTGATCGGGCGGAAGGGCAAAGTAATTTGACTCAACGATTGGTAATTCGAAGTGGCGACAGGCCCATTGAAGATACTGGCTCTCGCTGATTTTTCCATTGAGCAAACACCAACTGAGCAGATCTTGCGAACCCGCTTCATTCCGCCACTCTTCGAGGCGAGCAGTCGGAACATTAAATTTTTGTGCCCAAGAGACGTTACTCATCTGTCTATTAATCGGAAATGTTTGCGAAAACGTTGAGGAAAGTGGCTCGTGACTAGACCTCAAGGCCGAGCCATGAAAGGTTTTCAGAACCATTGTGAAACGAAGTGACACTGGACTACTCGATTTAGGTCCAGCCAAACGGCTTCAGACTCAACTCGCGCGCTCTCGCACACTCCAAAAACATGGCGCAAACCTTGAATTACCCTCTAAGAAACACGGAGGTTTTTATGAAGGTCCTTTTCTTGGTTACAATGCTAAATCTCGCTCTAATCGCAGCTGTCGTTCATATGTCGCAGGTAGAACCTTCAAAAGCGCCCGAGGAGACTTCAAAACCAGCGCCCTTTTTGAAGGGAAAACGAACGCTCATAGCCTCAAGTTTTTACCCTTTTTCAGAGGGATTTTGAGCGCGGGCCGAAATCTGTAAAGTCTTGAGAAAACTCTGCTTTCCTTGTAGATTCCCGCGCATGCAAGAGTTCTCGACCATACGCACCAATAGCCGCACAAATGACGACACTCACGTCTACCTAGACCACAATGCGACGACGCCACTTGCGGCGGAGCTGCAAACAAAACTTTCGGAGTGGTTGAGTGTTTGGGGAAATCCAAGTTCGATTCATTGGGCGGGTCGCAAACCAAAAACTCTCATGCGCGATGCTCGTCGAAGTATTTCGAACATGCTCGGTTGCGACCCCCTCGAAGTTGTTTTTACGAGTGGTGGAACAGAAGCAAACAACTTGGCTCTCAAAGGCGTGTTCGAAGCTTTTCACAAGCCTTCCGATCTTCGCGGTGAATTTCGAAATCATTATCTGGTTAGCAGCGTCGAGCATCCATCTGTTCGCCGTACAGCAGAGTATTTAAGCGACAAAGGTGCGGAAGTAGAATTCATTCCAGTGCATCGCAATGGTTGCATTGATCTCGAAGCGTACGCACGTTTACTTCGTCCAACAACGGCTCTCGTATCGGTAATGTTTGCGAACAACGAAACCGGAAACGTATTTCCAATTACGAAAATGGCGCGCATGGCGCACGAGCAAGGTGCGCTCTTTCACACAGATGCTGTGCAAGCACTCGGCAAAATTCCATTCAATCTCACAAAGATGGGTGTGGATCTCGCTAGCGTTTCTGGACACAAATTCTACGCGCTCAAGGGTTGCGGAGTTTTGTATGTTCGTCGCGGAGTTAAAATCGAAAGTTTGATTCACGGCGGAGGCCAAGAGCGCCATCGTCGCGGCGGAACTGAAAATTTACTTGCGATTTGTGCACTTGGCGCGATGGCGGAAAAAGCCGCGGAAGTTCCTGAGCGCACAGCTCAATTAAAAATCATGCGAGATGAGTTTGAAGCGCGCGTTCTCGCTGAAATTCCAGGAACAACTGTGACGGGTGTTGAAGGTGAGCGTCTCGCAAACACCAGCAGCCTGATCATTCCTGGCGTTGACGGAGAAACTTTGCTGATGAATTTAGATCTTCGAGGCTACGCGGTTTCAACTGGTGCGGCATGCAGCTCGGGTAGCCCAGAACCATCGCCAGTTTTGCTTGCTATGGGTTTAACTCGCCAAGAAGCACAAAACTCACTTCGCGTTGGCTTGGGCTGGGGTACAACTTCAGAACAAGTTCAACAATTCGTTGAGACGCTCAAAGAAGTTGTCACTCATATTCGCTCATTCCCTTCAGCGACAACGCCAACAACAACTGTAGCGGGGGTCGCGCATGGATCAAACTAATGCTCTTCATCCTGATGGTCGTCGTAAGCGCGTGTTAGTTGCAATGAGTGGCGGAGTGGATAGTTCAGTCGCGGCCGCACTTTTAGTGCAACAAGGTTACGAAGTCATCGGCATGACGATGCAAGTTTGGGATTACACATCGTGCGATATCGATGAAGGGAATGGAACTTGCTGCTCAAGTGTTGACGTCGATGACG
>JANOUF010000106.1:0-24675 GCA_031416685.1 Bdellovibrionales bacterium | reverse complement strand
CGAATTTCGCGCAGACCCAAAATGAAGTTTTGATCGCCACAGCTTTGCGAATCCAAATCCACCAGAAGAGTTGGTGCGCGCATCTCGGTCAAAAAAGCGAGCGCAAGGTTCGCAGCAAAAATACTTTTGCCAACGCCACCTTTGCCACCAGTGATTCCGATGATGTGTGAGTTCGGATTAACAGCCATAACTTAGCGAAACCCCTTCAGAAACTTATCGGAAGATGCGCCGCCGCTCGTGAGTCTAGTCCAGGTGATTAGGGGCAGAGGGAGAGTACCCGTCTAGAAGGGGGCTCCGAACCTCGCATTGTCGATACCCGACGAAGTCGCTGTATCGACGAGTGGAGCAGGATGCGAGAACGACGCGAGTGTTCGGCTGAGCGGCATGGATGCGAAGCGTACCCCTTTTAGGCGGGTACTCTCCCTCTGCTCCTAATCGACCTAGACTTTAATCTCGTAAGCGGAACTTCTTCTTAATTTTTTCTGCTCCTGCTGAAGCTGACGACTTGATGATCGGTGTGACGAACACGACGAACTGGCTTTGGTTACGCTGGAAAGATTTCGAAGCGTAAAGAGACAGGATCGGCTGTTCTGGCGCACCTTTTGGAAGCTTGTTGTAATCCGTACCCGTTGTGTTGCTGATCAACCCGCCGACAGCAGCACTCTGTCCGCTGCGAACAACGATCTGCGTTTGCAGCGAGCTGTTTGAAATCATCGGGCCCTTGTCGGTGATGCCGAGAAGGTTTTTCATTGAGAATTCCATAGTGAGCTTGATGCTATCCGAACGCGAGTTGATGATTTGTGGAGTAATACTCGAGATCAAACCAGCCTCTTCAAAATTTGTGGAAGGCTGACCCTGGCCATTCACCACTTGATATGGCAAACGAATCGTCGAACGCAGATCGCCTTTTTGTCCATCCATCGCAAGCAAGCTTGAGCTCTGTAAAATTCGAGCGTGACCGTGAGTCTTTGCCCAGTTGAGTTTTGGTAGCAAGTTGTTGATAGTTCCAGCAACCGTACTCACAAGGCCGCCTCCGCCTGCACCAGCGCCAGTTCCGAAGTCGATCGAAGAACGATCTTCTTTTATTCCTGGCATCCAGCTAAAGCTAAAACCCTTTTGATAGTTCTTGTTCAGCTCAACGAAATGGATCACGAGCTGAATGATTTTGCCCGGCTCTGGTGGCGGCGCTTGTTTGATCGTCAATAGGTTGATGACCATGTCGCGTTTGATTTTGCTAATTTTTCCGTCTGCTGTCGCTTCGTCAACAATGACGTCAGGAACGTAAGTTTTTGCAATGATCTCCGCGCGATCTTTTTCGTCTTTATCGTTTGCAACACCCTCAAGAATGAATTTCTCGTTGATCGCACTGACGGTGATCTCAGAACTACGAATGGCCGCCTGAATCATCTCGGCAATTTTGCGCTGCGCCTGTGGACTGATGCGCACGATGTTCGAAGCTTGACCGTCGTATTGTTTCACAACCGAGTGAATGCGGCTCATGTCCGCAGGCAAAAGCACCATGCCGTCGACAACAACGCGGTTGTTGATGATTTTAATGGTGATACCTTCGATATCCGCAAGGAGTCCGCGCATCTCACGCGCTACTTTGGTTAAATTACTTTTCTTAACGTCGATGCGGAATTCAAAAATCTTTTTGCCAGCCGCATCGTAAATGATAAGTGTCGCAACACCTTCGCGCACAGGAGTGAAGAGAAGGGTAGAGAGCTGACGAGCAACTGAAACCTCAGTTACCTTTTTAAAGTCACCTTTAAAGCTTGCGCCCTCTGGTATGTATGGAAGTTTTTCCTGCGCTTCGATACCAATATAAAGCGCTAAATATTTTTGGCGTGTTGGATCGATGTTCGCCGTTGGATCGGCAACAAGCTCGGAACCTTCAGGAGCAATACTGGTTTGCGCATGAGCGTTCGCACCAATTAATAGTGCAACGATTGCGCTAAACCCCCACATAATTTTTTTCATTCCCCTCATCCTATCCCCTACAGAGCTTCGTAACCAGGACGCTTCTTCTTCGCAGGTAACACACGCGGTGCTATTGGCGCCATAATTGGTGGCGCAACGGCTGCCGGCATTCGTGGAGCCACAGCACGTCCTAAAACATCATCCACTGAAGTCGTTTTTGTCGGATTCTGATAACGGTCGTTCGGGTGACGAAGAACCGCAAAGAGATTTCCTGGAGCCGTCGCCAATATATAGACAACGTTCTGGATTTCTTCTGGCTTACCTTCAATTGTAATATTCGTGAAGGTCGTATCAGCGCTCAAATTGATTTGCGTTACCTTTGTGCCGTTGCCATCAAGTTCTAAACGACGCGGGATTTTGTTCACCACATTTGTACCCGTCGCTAGCACCACTACGTCTTGAAGAACAGTGCGCACCTCACGACGTTGATCCGCACCTTTGCCGATATCAAGTGCCGCAATCAAATCAATGCGATCCCCTGGGCGGATCATTCGCGAAACACCGCGCATGTCGTCGATTGGAACTGAAATCGCACGTTTGCCTGGAGTCACTTCCATCGAGAGACCTGTCTCTGGACCCGGAAGAAGAAGCTTTGTTTGCAAAAGTTGTTCACCTTTTTTAATTGGAGCAGCAGCAACTTGGCCCACTGCAATTTCTGGATCGTTGATAGCTTCTGGCTCGATGAAATCCACTGGGCGCTCGACGACTTCAAGTTTCGATTCGTCGATAGTCTCAAGTTCAGCGATATCTTTCGATGCAACAACAACGCGTTTGCTTGAACCGAATTGTCGGCTCATTTGTGATTTTTGCTCTTGTGACCAAGAGTAAAGAAGGAAGATTGCGAGTATTGCTGCACCCACCGAGATCCATAATGTTCGCGTCTCATTGCTGTTCATACTCTACCCTTACCTATCGCCACACTTGGCGTCCAAACAGATTCCATACTGAGTCATGATCCAAACGTCTCTGACACCGACTTCTTCGTTCACATCTTTAATGTTATAAACGCTTTTCCCAGATCCTTGATTGTGCACACTTCCAGGTTGTCGCTCGAAATCCTCTTGGCTGCTATCAAGACCCATTGCGATCTTGCGAACCGTAGCGGGAAATTCACCGCCGTTTTCTCGAGTATCCTCTGCAATAACCGCAAAGGCTCGAGTGCCCACTTTCTTATATGAATGTGTTGGCGGCACGGCATTGTCATAGGTGATATTCGATCGCAAGTAGGTGAGGTCCGCACGATGACGAGTGATTTCAAATGCGTAATTACGAGCAGCAATCGAATTCAAAATTGCGGTGTGAGTAATGCCGTACATACCGAGCATGTAAGCAATAAAGACCATGAACACAATAACGAGTGGCAACGCTTCTAGCGTCGCCATTCCTGATTCTGAGTTGAGATGGTCTAATCTATTTTCCATGCTCAACATCCGTTATCCGTGATCACCGCAGCTTCACGGCCGCGCGCAGCTTGATAAGCTGGATCAAGAGCTAAAATATTTTTGTAGCGTTCTTTCGTGAACTTCTCCACGCACTCTTCACGAGAAGGTGCGCGAAGTATGAAACTTGCGAAGTTTGATTTGAACCCATCTTCTTCTGTGAAAGTCGCGCCGAGCATGGGTGCGCGAAATTCTAGAACCTTTGCATTGAGCTCAAGACGGGCACCAACAAACTTGCCGTAGCCAGTATCATTATACTCAGCATTCATATTACCGATGTTGAGCTTCGACTCGTCGATTTTAAACCAGCCGTTCTTATAGAGACTGCTGATGACTTTATCTTGTTTGGTAAGCTGGTCGAACTTCGCCTTAGCGAGTGCTCTTTGCTGCGACTCGGTGTCATGGCCGCCGGCATAGTTTCTTGCAACGGCAAAAGTGACGTACTGAGTGATTTCAAAAGTGGCGAGCGAGAAGCTAAGCGCTAGTAAAATTAGAGTGAGCGCAAACGTTAGAGAGAACGCGAAAATAAAATCTAGGGTCAATGCCCCAGTTTGATTTCCTAAAATGTTGAAACCAGTTTGGTTCATCATGGAATTGGCGTTCCTACTCGGTCTGTTCCATTCGGGTGGCTTGCCATAGCAGCTTGCTTAGAGGGAGCCCAAACACCGAATTCATTCATCGTTCTGATGTAACCCCAAGGGCCTCCCACCAGAGTTTTTAAAACCTGTTTTTCACGAAAGTATCTTGAGGTCACAAGTGCGATCGTGAGAGCCACAATTGCAAGCAACACCAATTCTACCGTCATCTGCCCACGCTCACTTCGAAGGATTCTCATACGAGACCTCCTGTGATCAAATACGTCACCCATCCGAAGGCCAATGCCACCGTGTATGGGATCGTGTGGACTTCAATTCCTTTGGTCGACTTGAACAAAACGATTTGCATCATGTTACGCGCAAACGCTGGCGCTTGTTTCGCAACGACGATACGAATCAATCCGAACAATCCACCCCAGAAAAGCGCGTAAACTGAAACCATCAAGACTGCGTTCCAGTCTGTCGCTGCACCGAAGGCCGCCATCAGCTTCAAATCTCCACCGCCAACAATTTTCAACATGACGAGCGGAAGGAGGATAAAGAAGCCTGAGAAAAACCCAAGTGAAGCGCGAATTAAACCTTGCGGTCCCGCGAGGATAAAAATCGTGATGAAGGCGATGGCCGAGCAAGTGAGAAACAACCAGTTATGAAACTTCCGAGTTTTTAAGTCGTCGACTACCCCTGCGAGTAGAATTCCACTCGCTAGAACTAACTGCAAAATAGGGTAAGTCGTGGCTGTCATCATTGGCTGAACTTTCCTGACCCTTGAGATCTTGGCTCGACCCACTGAAGAACTTGTCCGTCCTTCACGTTGAAACCTTGGCCGGTTGAGAGCTGCGCTTCGACGCGCGCACCGAGCATCGGTGCGTGTCGCCCAAATACAGCACGGGGGCCGTTGTCGCCCAAGAATGCACCCATCAAAAGGAATACGAATAATCCCAATAAGAGTACGGCTTCAGTTGTCATGAAACCCCCGTTTCAACCCCAACGATCAAGTTAGTTCTTCTCGACGTTGAATCCGCCCATTTCGCCACCGATGTTATCGAGTCGGCTAATGACTGCTGCTTTAATTTTGTCTTTGAAAATAAATGCCAATGTCACAACCACAACGAGTAGCAGGATGTACTCCGTTGCGCCTTGTGCTGATTCATCTTTCCAAAGAGATTTCAATAGTGACTTCGATGCGTTGTTGCTGATCATTTTCATAACGATCCCCCTTCGATCTGTTATCGGTAAAACCCAATGTCAAATTGAGCCTAACGATCCGTTGTGACTAGATTTTCTCAAAATTTATAGTGACCTGGAGCTAAGTCCAGTCGAGCAGACGTGCGCGGGAGAAAACGTGAACATCCCCATAATATCACAATAGGTTTTCTGAACTAGAGCTTTCACAAATTGTCTGCTTTTTTGACGTTTAGACGTTTCATTCTGAGACGGTGTTAGGCTTCTTGACAGCACTTCACCCTCGTAAGACAACGAAATCATGTCAGCACCGTCTACTTCTCTTGCATGTCTCGAAATAAGATCGATCGCTCGCGGCTATCAAATTTTGAACCTGCTCTCGGAAAATTCACAGCTCGAAATTCTCGAGGCGTCAGCGGTCGATGCGCAAAGATTCTTGATCTTGGTCGAGGGAGAGCAGGCCCGACTTGCAAAGGCTGTCGACGAAGTGACTCGCCGAGCTCAACATCAGGTTCTCGATTTCGAGTTTTTACCTGTTCCACCGCCTGCATTGAAACAAGCGATCTACTCACTTCAGCAAGTGGAATTGAAGGAAGCATTGCTCGTTGTCGAAACCGATACTGCAAGCCGAATACTTTCGTGTGCGCAGCTTCTTTTGAACGAACATAATCTCACGCTAGTCGAAATCAAAGTGGGCCGCGGACTTCGCGGACAGGGACTCGGATTTTTTACAGGTAAAAACACAGACGCTCTAAACGGGAAAGCTGCCGTAGAAGCCCTTCTTAAGGGTATGAATCGTGGCGGTGCCGCCGAAGTGATTTCAGAACCAACTGCCAAATTTAAATCTTATTTCAATCTAAGCGGAGATTAGCGAACTCCGCATAGAGCAAGTCCGCTCGTGAACCGATCGGCCCAAACGAGGTCGTTTTTTCTTCGAAGTGCTGACGCCGACTTTCTGAAATCGGAAATGAGTGTGCGATCGATCTTACACGCCTGAATAAATCCTTCGAGCGCTTCGGCGTATTTTTTTTCTTCAAAGGCTGTTCGCCCAAGACCCAGCTGAGAGCGCGCGGAGCGCGGGTCCGCTTTTGCAGCGTCTTGGTAATACGTCAGAGCATCGATGGTATTTTTTCTCTCCCAATTGAGTTCGCCCGCAACGTACTGAGCGAATTCTGATTTCCCGAACTGCTTGGCAGCACCTTGAATCACCTTCGCCGCCGCCGCATTTCCATCTTTTTCTTTTAGCGCGAGTCCAAGCACGACGTGATTGCGCGCAAACTTCGGAGTTCTCTCAATGGCGAGTTTGCAAGTCTCGACGGCCTTCTCCAAAAACGCTCCATGCGCATACAAAAGACAAAGTTCATTCAAAAGCTGAGGCGTGTCGCCGAACACGCGCTGCATGTCTTGTGCGATCGTCACTGCGTCGTGGAAGTGGCCTTCTTTTTTGTAACTGCGAAGGAGCGACTCATAAGTCGGCATGTAGTTCGCGTTCAGGCGCCTACTTTCCGAAAAATAGCTGTACGCTTGATCTTGTTTTTTCATTGCAGAATACGCTTCGCCAGCCGCGTGTTGAACGACGTAGTCAGTTGGCGTTCTTGCGACTTGAGTTTCCAGTACTCGAATTTGTTGCAGATAATCTTTTTTCTCGTGATAGGCCCGAGCGATGGCGAGAATTCCTTCACGATTGAGCGTCGCCAGAGAGGGGCGAAGTACGTCGATAACGTCGTCAGGCTTCCCGACAGCTTCAAAATGTTCCGCTAGTCGCAATCGACTTTTTTGATCTTTTTCGTTTTTTGCGATCTTTGTTCGCAAACTTTTGATTGTTGAGTCGCTGAGCTTTTTCTTTTTCGGTTTTTCTTTTTTCGCTGTGACGTCGACGCTCTTTACGACCTCAACTCGAAGTGCTGCCGTACTCCAACTCAGTGGTTCGACGTACACCGGAGGAGTTCCAAGACTCGGGACAGGTTGCGCTGGTTGGTCTAATGGCTGGGCTCCGGGTAAGGGTGCCGGAGCTGCGGCATCGGCCGAAGTCACTACGGGTGGTGTAGTTTGCGCGTAAATTTGACCCTTAACCACACTTAAGGCCACGAAAGCTAACGCGATTTTAAGAGACCACTTCATTTTGAGACCCATTTTGCCGTTAAGTGTAGAGGAGGGTTTCGCCATCTCTCATTTAAAAGGTTCACAAAAATTTCGATCCAACTCGGAATCGGGACAAGCCATTGTCGAATACACACTCATTCTGTGTGTCATTCTTCTGATTATCCTCGGTGCTACCTATAAATTTAACCAAGCTTTTCGAGTTTTTGCGAGCGGGATCATGAACAACTACACGACCTGCTTGCTCCAAACTGGCGAACTCCCTGGAAACAGCCCGATTTGCTCCGAGCGATTCATGCGTTTTAATGCCGAGAGCGGAACAGAATTGGTGAAAGGCTCAGACGGCGACGGCAATGGTGACGGTGGGGACGGTTCCGATGCCGGAGGTCCCAACTCACGACGCCGGGGTCGCCAAGCACGGGGAAGTATGGATCGAAGCGATAGCGGATCAGCTGCGCGAGCGGAAGGCCAAGGTGGCTCAGTCGGCGGGATGAAAAGTGCTTCGGATTATTTCAATAAAAAGGGTCGCCCGAAATCCTCAGTGGTGGGCACCACCAAGGATGAAAAAAACTTCACGGGTAGCACCGGGACTTCAAAGCGCCCGCGCCTTGTTGGCAATCTTGCAAAATTAGAAACTGAAAACCGAACCACGATGGATAGAAAGTTCGTCATGGATAAAGACGAAAAAGAACGCGGTGGGCCACCGAAAACAAACGCCGCACCTGATCAGAGTGAATCCTTAACGGCCTCTAAAAAAGTTTCGTACTCCGTAAAGCGCGAGACCGCTTCTAAGACGAGCGATGATGAAGGATTTTCCTTCGGTGCCTGGTTAAGGATCTTACTCATCGCGGCTATCGTCATCGCATTGTTCATGTTGTTGCTCGGTCAAGGTGTTCAAATTTCAAAAAGCTGGGAAAAGTAATCAGCCCCAAAAAAATTGCATCCATTTTCCATGGCGCACAGCAATTTATAATCGTTTCAGAACAGTCGTAGACAGACAAAAATTGCTACCAAGCTTCACTCTCCCATGACATTTAACGGCACATACATCTAGAGACGTCGTAAGAGTTCTTCAGGGGGATTCGTTGGACCACGTGATCGGCATCAATCGGAGAAGTACATTCACGCTCGAAGAAGCGCGTGCTTTGCTTCCTGTAGTTTTCAAAATCACAAAAACCTACCGCGCAAAAGTGACGACTCTTGTTGAGCGTCTCGATGCACTTCCGAACACACACGAGGAATTGATTTCATCGCTTGAAACGCAAGTGAACGACCTTGTGCAAGAGTGGCAAAGCAAAGTGCAAAAGCTCGGCGCTTTGCCGAAGGGCCTTTGGATCGCAGATTTCGATGCGGGCGATGGTTACTTCTGCTGGAAGTTCCCAGAGAATTCGATTGAGTTCTGGCATAGCTACACAGACGGCTACAGCAAGCGCATCTCAGTCACTGAGCGCGTGAATACAGTGCCGTTCCGCATGCCACGAATCGCTACGAGCTTGCGACCTACTGAGCTTTCAGAGTAATCTCCTGCCCATGCGTATAGCGCTTGGGCAAATCAACTCCACAGTCGGCGACTTCACCGGCAACAAAGAAAAAATTCTTGATTACGTTGTTCGTGCTCACGACAAACGCGCAGACGTTATCGTATTCCCTGAACTCGCACTTTTTGGTTACTCGCCGATGGATTTGCTCGAGCGACCAACAGCGGTTGAGTGTCAGCTCAAAGAACTGAGTGATTTGCACAAACAACTTCCCAAGGATGTCGCGGTCATTGTTGGTGCAGTTACTAAATCCAAGAAAAAAACTGGTAAGCCATATCACAACAGCGCTGTCGTATTGATTAAAGGCAAAAAGCCGATTGTTTTCAATAAAGAGCTGCTTCCTACCTACGACATTTTTGATGAAGCTCGCTATGTAGAGCCGGGCGATATGTGCAAAAACTTTTTTAAGTTCAAAGGCACGCGCTTTCACGTCACCATCTGCGAAGATATTTGGGCGTGGGACCTTCCGAAGAACCCTTCACCCTATTTGGAAAATCCTCTCAAAAAAGTGAAGAAGAATTCAAGCGACGTAATAATTAACATCAGCGCTTCGCCTTTTACACACGAAAAGTTTGAAATCAGAAAAGCGATCATCAAAAAAACGGCTCAACACATCAACGCACCAGTTGTTTATGTGAATCTGGTTGGCGCACAAGACGAAGTGATTTTCGACGGCGCAAGTTTCGTAATGAACGCTAAGGGAAAAATTTGCTCTGAGTGTTTGATGTTTGAGGAAGATCTCAACGTCTTCGATCTTGAAACTGAAAAGGGCGGATCACGAGAGCAGAAATTAAGCGCAATCGAAAGTACTCGTGCAGCACTTGTATTGGGAATTCGCGATTTCGTGCGCAAGAATGGAATGGACAAAGTTCACCTTGGCTTGAGTGGCGGAATTGATTCAGCTGTGGTTGCGTGTTTGGCTGTCGATGCACTTGGGCCTTCGAAAGTGACCGGCATTACGCTGCCGGGTCCGTTTAACGCCCCTGAAAGCAAAACTCTCGGAGAGAAGCTCGCGAAGAATCTTGGAATTCGTTGTTTGAATTTCGATATTGGTGAGTCTTATGAGGCAGCGGTCGGCTCGCTCGAAGCAGAAATGGGCAAGCTTGAGTTCGGATTAACTCACGAAAACATTCAAGCGCGTCTTCGCGGAACATTACTCATGGCTCTTTCGAACAAAGAAGGCAGCATGCTTCTCACCACAGGCAACAAAGACGAGTACGCAACTGGCTACTCAACTTTGTACGGTGATATGTGCGGAGGTCTTGCTCCAATCGCAGATCTTGTAAAAGGTGAAGTGTACGAAGTAGCGCAGCTATACAATAAAGAGTCAGAAGTGATTCCTAAGGGGATTATTACTCGTGCACCTTCAGCAGAGCTGCGCCCGAACCAAAAAGATCAAGACTCACTACCTGAGTACGACAAGCTTGATGAAGGTGTTCGCAAGATGCTTGAAGAGCTAAAGCCCGCAAAGTCCGAGATGGAACGTTGGCTGATGAATGCGATCGTGAAAAATGAATTTAAAAGATGGCAAGCGCCGCCGATTTTGAAAGTGACGAAGCGATCGTTCGGTCGCGGCCGCCGATATCCAATCGCAAATAAATTTCGATTTTGATTTTCTCTATCAGGTAAGGCTAACACTTCCGCGGCGCCGCTGAATTGTTAGTGGGCCCTCCCGCCAAACCCGACTGTTCCATGATCTTTCGTTTCGAAGGTTTTACGCTTCATCTTCGGATGCGTTGAACACGTTGGGACACATCTCAAAGCAGACAATTTCAGAAAAGTTCTATCAATCTCCTTAGAACCTCGAGCATTAGCAAAACCAGACCGAGGACTCGTTTAGAAATCTCAATGAAACGACGAAGTCTCCTATGGTTGTTAGGGGATTCCGACATTCGACCCTCCTAGGGTTGTCAAAAACGTCAGATCCAAAAGAGCGAAAGCGGGAGGTACCCACTTTCGCTTTTTGCTTTTTTCGTGCCAATTTTCTCTGAGATCAATTTGACGGCGTTAAAGGCGAGGCCGCTATTCGTCTTTGCCTACAGGTCCAAAAAACCGAGCTGCTTTTGCGTCTTCTCTATCACTGGGAATCGAGACTCAGGTTTACCTGTTAGTGCGATCAAATTCGCAAGAGGCGGCATCACGCCACCTGCAGAAATGCGGTTGATCATCTTGATGAAGAGCTGACCGCACATGTGTGCATCGGCTTCGGCTCTGTGGAAACCACCTTGCTCGATACCTAAGTGTTGAACGAGTGTTCCGAGTTTGTAGTTCGCCATGCCTGGCAAAACTTTTCTCGCCATTGCACAGCTATCGAGAATCAATCCGCGTGGGCAGGGGATCTCGTGTTTTTTGTAATCGTTAATTAGGAACTGTGAGTCGAATGGAGCGTTGTGCGCGACCATGAGGTCTTCACCGCAAAACTCTGTGAAGGGAGCGAGTACGTCGGTCACTTTTGGTTTCCCGACCAACATCGCGTCCTTGATACCGTTCACAGCGGAAGCCGCTTCTGGCATCGCCATTCCTGGGTTGATGAGGGTGGCGAAAATCGCATCTGGTACGCCGTTAACGAAGCGAACCGCTCCGATTTCAACGATCTGATCTACGCCTGGTACAAAGCCTGTTGTCTCTAAGTCGAAAGCAATAAATCTCATACGCTTACGATTACAAAAGAACCTGCTATAATTCAAGGACCACTATAAAAACCCCGGAGATTGCTCTTGAAGGCTAAGGATAAAGTACAGAAATGCGTATTGTTTTTACCGACCAATAAATCGGTTGCATTTCGGCCGGGCGAAACGGTTCTCGAACTCTCAGATCGCGTCGGAATGGGAATTCAAACGTCTTGTGGTGGAATGGGTACTTGCGGTGCCTGCCGTATTTTCGTTGACGGTGCAATCGAATCGCTTCCGGAGAGAAACCATCTCGAGCAAGAGCTCGCGGATTATCGAGACTTCCAACCGAATGAACGACTGGCTTGCCAGATCGAAGCCTGCGAACACTTAGTGATCCGAGTTCCTAAGGATTAACTCATCCAATTTTTTTTGCACAAGGTGAATGTCGTAAATTTCGCGCGCTTTTTTTAAGCCGTTACCGCGAAACGTTTCGCGCATCTGCGGATTGAGTAAGAGAGTGTCGATGGCCTTGGCGAGTGCTTCTGGATCTTGCGGCGGAACAAGTAGTCCATCACTTCCATCTGTGATGATGTCAGGGACGCCACCGGCGTTGGTTGCGATGACAGGTGTGCCCGAAGCCATTGCTTCAATCACAACTCGACCGAATGTTTCTGCCCACGAGGGCATTACTAAAATATCTAAGCTCGCGATGATTTCTGGAATCTCCAAGCGAAAGCCAGCCAGACGAACGATGTTTTGCAATTGATTCTGCTCAATCTTCTTAACTAATGCCGATCTTACTCCTCCTTCGTTGGCGGTTTCCTCTCCAATGATTGCAATCTTGAATCGCAAATCCTTTTGTTTCAGGATTCGCGCAGCTTCAACAAGCTCGATCTGACCTTTTAATTTATCCAGTCGTCCTACAACACCAATCAAAATCTCATCGCTTGCACCTAAGCTCTTTCGAACAATCTCACTTCGATTGCTCGCAGAAAACTTTTTCGTATCAACTCCATTGGGAACTACCGCAATCTGTAGTTCATTTATCGGCAGAACTTTAAGGAAGTTTTTCTTCTGAACGTTAGTCAAACAAATGATCTTCTCAACTCTTTTATAGAGTGCCGAATGCAGCAGGTCTTTTTTTGAGTGACTTAAAAACATGTGCGCAAAGCCAATAAGACGCACCTGGAGTCCCACTAAGGCGGGAACAACGAGCCAAATATCAGGTAGCTGATGCATCACCACAGTCTTAGCTCTGGATGCCCGCACCGCTTTGCGAATCGCAATCGAAGTTGAAGGAGAAAAATACTTTTGCGATTCGACTTCGATTACGGGAAGAGAATCGTTTTGCAAAATTCCGGCAAGGCGAGAACCCTTCGGAACGACGCTTGTAACGGTGTGGCCACGCTTCGTGTAATCGCGCGCAAGCTCGTGAGCGGCCATTTCGAGTCCACCCCAAGCGCGAGACAAGCAAACTTGCAGAAAAGGACTGGGCTCACTGGACATAAAAAGAATTTGTGTAAAGCCAAGTGATCCAACGTTTTCCGTCTGGCAACGGGAGAAGTGGAATCACTCGGACCGTTGCGCGATAAACGCCTGGCTCGTGAATTATGTATTCGGTTTCAACCGAGTTCGATGAGGCTACACGCTCGCCATCTTTGTAGATCACGGTTTCAAAATCGACTTTGGGTTTTTGACCGAGGCGCACGCGCAGTTGAAGTCCCTCGCGAAACTTTAACTGCGATCCCATTTGATAAACTTTCTCGCCCTCAACAATGTAAGCAGCAAAACCTTTTGGATCACCGAGCAGATCGATACTCATATAGAACTGACCTTCGTTAAAGGCGTCCATGATTTTTCGGCGATCACCATCGGGATCGCCCGTGAGTTCCGACTTCAAGAGAACGTGATTCGAAAGGAGGCTAAAGAGCACGTGATAAGACGGAAAACGTAAATGGAAATTTCCAATCCCACCGGTTCTTGCGGTTGCATCTGTTCCTGCGAACCCGATTGTTTTTTGCTTACCATTGAGTTGATCCCATAAACCCATTTCCCGGCGTGGTTCTTGATAAAGCCTCAACCAAGCAAGATCGGCGTTGAACGGATAAACCAGCACGGACCAAAAAAACGAAAGCTTTTCCTTTGCCCACGCCATTTGCCAAATACTTTTTAGATTTATGACTTCTATGCCATCAAGACCTGCGGGGTAAGGCCCGTTCCACTCAAATCCTGGCTTAAAGGGATGAGCGAGTACCAGCAAGTCATCAGCAGCATCGGATCCGTCTCGAGAAAGTAGATCCGCAAAAAGAATTTGTGCCTGACCTAAAGTTTCAATTCGATGACTACCGAGTAGGTCGTAAGTGATTAATCGTGAATCGAGGTAGCTATACGAAGCCCCCTTTAGGACGAGAAGTTTTCCGTGATAACCCTCGATTGTCGGTTCTTCGCCGAAAACATTCAGATCGGTAAAAAATAGAAAGTCCGCACCCTTTTCTTGGGCTGCTTGAATGACATCCTGATAGCTTCCGGTACCGAGGTTTACACTCGAGTGTACGTTAGTGAATCCACGGTAATCGTAGAATTCGGACGGGTTATTTGATTTGAAGTCTTCGGCTACGACACGAACATCGTAATGCGCGAGAAAGAGACCGTATGAGAAGAGTGCAAAGAAGATTCCACTTCCAATTACGACCTTACGCACGGCAAGTCACCCGATAAAGCCTTAGAGTATCACTGAGTGTTTCCAGTTCTTCCTTTTGGCATTCACGCTCAGTGAACCAAGATGGGTATTCCTGCCAAAAATCTGTGACCACATAAAACATAGTTTCTTTAGGATACGATTCTTCTCTGAAATCGTAGAAGTCTTTTCGGTTCATTCCGGCAATCTTATGGATATCGCGACGCTGTTTGAATGAAAGTACTGAAGCAACCTGATACCCACCAGCATAAAGCGGCGATAAATTTTTCGTTCGCTCATCAGCTTTGTTGAACTCGCTAAATTCGGTGACCTTGTTTTGCTTTGGATTAAGCGGAATCCACGGATAGGCAACGTGTGAAAGCACGACCGTTAGAAGCAATGCCCAAATTACCATCGTTGCCTTTAAGAGTTTCGAGCCGCGATTGAGAAATGCAAGAGCATACACGGAGGAGTGAGCAATGATCGGCCAATTACCTTCAACTCTTGCTTTAAATGAAGTGAAAAGAAAAAACAAAATCGGCAGCCACGCAAATGCGTGAAGGTATCTAAGCTCTGCGGGCTCACGCTTTCGCAGCGCTAGGTAAATAACAAGGGGGAACAGCAACCCGATCTGACCACCGAGATACTCGATTGGATAAGTTGGCTTCCAGATTTTCCCTTTAAGACCGTGCTCAAGTTGAAAACGGAATGAAACCCACTCGTGTTGCATATTCCAAACCCACACCGGAGCACAGAAGACCAGTCCCGCGATCACCGCAACTGCGAGATATTTAAAATTTATTTCACGCCAGCGTCCTGAGCCAATCAACCAAACCCAGGCAATTG
Source organism: Bdellovibrionales bacterium (assembly GCA_031416685.1). Classification (GTDB taxonomy): domain Bacteria; phylum Bdellovibrionota; class Bdellovibrionia; order Bdellovibrionales; family JAMPXM01; genus JANOUF01. The sequence continues at coordinate 9,705 of JANOUF010000106.1, read as the reverse complement.
GTACGAACAAAACCATGTGATATTTTGCACAAAATCCCAGGCCGAGTGTTGCGCCAAAAATAAAGTAGGAGAAAGCCGATTTTTCTTTGAGAAGTTTTTGTAGAAGATAAATCGCCAGCGTCCAGAAGAACATCAAAGGTAAATCTGGCGTGATGATAATGGAACCTAGTCCGAAGAACGGCGTGAGCAAAATAAATGCTAACCAAAACGTGAGTTCTTTGTCGATTAAAAATGGCCGTAAAATTTTATGCCAGATGAGAAGTGTCATGTGCCCAAGCAGCACGCCAGGAATGCGAACAGCACTTCCAAAAAAATCAGTGAGATTGCCAAGCGTGAAAAGCCAACCCACCATTGGCGGATGATCGAAGTAACTGAGCTGAGGGTGTTGGCCCCAAACCCAATAATAAGCTTCGTCATTCGAAAGCGGAAGCAACGTTGCCAACGCAATCTTGATGATGAGTGCAATCAACCAAAGACTAATAAATGGATTCACTCTTGAGGCGTCTCACGAGCGTAAATAAGGGTCAAGGCAGTTCGACGCGAAGTGGTTTTCCGAGATCACCTGGTACTCCGCGATCACGTCCATTCACAATCAAATTCACTGCGCCGCCGTCGCTCAGCTTCAGGATGACCTTACGGCTAACTTTGAAGGCTTGAACTTGATCAGGCGATAGACGCATTTTCCGAGGAGGCTCGTTATCAACCTGTGCCTCAATTTCGACGTTATCCATTGCCTCAATAATAATTTCTTTCGTTGCAGCCGCCTTCACCGGTGTTGGCGAAACGGCTGGCGTTGCGCTCACTGCAGGAGTTGCTGTTGGTGATGGCTTTGGTGGCGTAGGCGTAGGAGTCGGCGCCGGCGATGGAGTCGGAGTTGGTGAAGGCGTCGCACTCGGTGCAACTGCTGCAACAGCGTCAGGAGTTGGTGTCGGCGATTGTGAAGCCGAACTCGTTTCCACGGGAGTTGCAGTTGCATCAGGTGAAACAGTAGCCTCTGTCGGCGACGCACTAGCTGGTGGGTTAACGGCTTCGATCTCTTTTGGTAGCTCGCTGATCACAGTCTCGTTTTTATAACTGTCGGCTTTATTCTTCACGACCACGATTAGAACAACGAGAACGAGAATTGCAACGACCGCGCCGTACTTCGCGAGCGGAGTTCCGCCACCGCCCTCAAGAGAGCGAGCACCAGCTGACTTAGGCCCACCCGTTGGCGAGTTTGGATTAACTACAACTTTTGGCTTTGTTGATCCCATCTCTTCGTAAAAAGAGTTGAGAATCATTTCCTCATCGAGATTTAAGTAGCGAGCGTAGGCGCGCACGAAGCCACGCAAAAAAGTTTTCGTCGGCAAACGATCCGTCTGACCTTCTTCGATTGCAGTCAGAACCTTTACGCTAATTTTCGTCGCAAGCGACACCTCACTGAGTGTGATGCCTTTTTTCTCGCGATTTTCCTTTAGAATCTGACCTGTCGTTCTCATTGCCTATCAGTCCCGTTACTTCATCATAATTTGTAGCATCGACTCAGCCTTCTTTGCGTATTTACCTTTTGGGTAAAGGCGCATGACCTCTTCCATTCGAGCTACGGCCTTTTCAGTTCGGCCCAGTTTGTAATATGAAAGTCCGCTGTAATATTGTGGTTCATCAGGTTGCTCTAATTTACAAAGCCCGACGGCATTATCGAGAGTCTCTGCAGCTCGATCGAAATCACCAAGCTCAAGTTGCGTGCGACCGTAAAATGTTTGGCCTAAGCAATGCTCACGTTTGAGCCTAATCGTTTCGGCAAACTTATCTCGCGCAGTTCTAAAACTTCCTTTACGGAAGTACGCGAGACCTAAGTTAAACCAAGCTTTCTCTGGTTCTGGATATGTGAGGTCGCTCAATGCTTTTTGTAGTTGTGTGATTGCAGCATCGTAGCGTTCTTGTTCTATGAGAACGCGACCCAAATTGTTGCGCGCGTCCGTGTAGTTCGGATCGAGGTCAACGGCTTTACGAATGTGACCCTCAGCTAAATCGAATTTGTCGCGAACGAAATACGCAAGGCCAAGGTTGTTTTGGACCGTTGGATTTTTTGGATCAAGTTGCTCAGCGGAAATTAAATCGCGAAGTGCTGCCGGGTAGTTCCCCTTCAACAAATATCCAGTGCCGGACTCAAGGTATAGTTCGGCGCGACGTTTATCTTTGTTTGAAGTTGCACAAGCGCAAAGCATGGCAATCATTATGGCGAAAATGAACCGGTGAAAGGTCATGTCCAGAAACTAGCAGAGATATATTAAATGTGCAAAAGTCCTCGGGTTTTCCAGACCCAGACCGGCGCGAGAAGAGATGTTATCGACGCTTCAAAACAACCATTGTTTCAACATGGTCAGTTTGCGGAAACATGTCGAAAGGTTGGATCACCGTGAGCTCGTAGAGCTCTTGATTAAACGATGCAAGATCTCTGGCCAGAGTAACTGGATCGCAACTCACATAAATGATCGTTTGCGGCTTTAACTGGTTGAGACTTTTCCGAACCAAGTCGTCACAACCTGCACGCGGAGGATCAAGAATTACGGTTGAGTTTAGGAAGCTTTCCTTTGGAACTTTCTTTTGTTGCCCCTTCAAGACTTCAGTCAAGAAGTCGCCTACAGGAGCGTGCATGAACTCAAGGTTCTTATGACCAAGACTCGCTGCTTTCTTTTTACCGTGCTCGACACTTTTGGGGTGCAGCTCGACAGCTGTGATGCGCCCGATTCGAGGTCGAGCATCCGCAATTGCGAGCGCAAAGTTGCCAGCACCCGCATAAAGATCAAAAACTTGGCCAGGCTCGCCAAGATGTTCGAGCGCAAAGCGGATGAGATTTTTGTTTTGTGACTCATTTACTTGCGCGAAACCAAGCTCGTCGTCAAAACGCATTTCTGAACTAACTGCGGGCGTGCCTTTATCGGTTAAATAAAGCTCGCGGCGCGCGGCAGGACTTTTTTTGGAGAGTAGCTCTGCTCGCAACTTAATAATTTCTGGCACGAGTTTATCATCGGTTATCGCGCAAACGTCGATTGGTACAATTTCGTTACTTCCACGTTTGTGAAAACCAATTTGCCCATTTTCGTAATGCAGTTGAATTCGGTTTCGATATGAAAATGGATTCGGGCTTGGAATAGTCGGCTGAACTTCTAGCGCACCACGGCCGGCAAACTTCTTAATCGCATCAGCAACAATATTTTGCTTTTGCTCTAACTGCTCATCATAAGCGATATGCTGCCAGCTGCAGCCGCCGCAAATTCCAGCCACTGGGCAAACAGGCTTCACGCGCGATGGCGAAGGCTTCAAGATTTCAAGAAGCTTGGCTTCGGCAAAATTCTTTTTCAGAGAAGTGATTTGGGCGAGAACAGTTTCGTTGGGCGCAGTGTCGGGAACGAAGACGACCATTCCCTCATGTCGACCGACTCCGCGACCACCGGTCGCGAGTCGATCAATCGTAATCTCGATATGGTCTGAAATTTTCATGTTGAACTCGGGGAAGTGATCACGCGGCCGCGTACTCGCGCTGGCGCGGGAACGTATGTTCGACGGGCCGGATGATCTCCATTCAGCCCGCTTCTCCGAACACACGTGTAAATTATTGAACGTTGCAGATTTCGTGTTTCTCAAAAAACAATGCAAGTTCGCGTTGTGCACTAGTCGTGCTATCAGAACCGTGAACCGCGTTTTCACCCACACTGTCGCCGAACTTTGAACGAATTGTTCCAGCCGTTGCTTTTGCTGGATCAGTCGCGCCCATGATCTCACGGTTTTTCGCAACTGCGTTTTCACCAGCTAACGCCATCAACAAAACTGGGCCTGAAGTCATGAATGAAACAAGTTCGCCAAAGAACGGACGAGCTTTGTGTTCGCCGTAAAAATCTTCAGCCTTTGATTTTGAAAGCACAGTCAATTTCGCTGCAGCGATTTTGAGACCGTTTGCTTCGAACATTGAAATGATATCGCCAAGCGCATTTTTCTTCATCGCGTTTGGCTTAATGATTGAGAACGTTACTTCTTGAGCCATGATTTTCTCCTGTAATTACCGTTTTAAACTTTTTGATAATGTTGAACCGAGGTCAGCAGGTGAGCGAGCAATCGAGCAGCCAGCGGATGCAAGTGCTTCGAATTTCGCTTCCGCTGTGCCTTTGCCGCCACTGATGATCGCACCAGCGTGACCCATGCGTTTTCCGGCAGGAGCGGATGCACCCGCAATGAAACACGTAATAGGCTTTTTGAATTCGCGTCTGATGTACTCAGCTGCGTCCTCTTCGGCAGAGCCGCCAATTTCTCCGATCATGATGACAGCGTCTGTCCCTTCATCGCGATTGTACATTTCAAGTACGTCGATGAAGTTTGTACCATTCACTGGGTCTCCACCGATCCCAACACAAGTTGATTGGCCAAGACCAATGCGAGTGAGTTGTCCGACAGCTTCATAAGTTAAAGTTCCAGAGCGAGATAAAACGCCGATCCGACCCGGCTTATGAATGTGGCCAGGCATGATGCCGATTTTACATTCACCCGGAGTGATAACGCCCGGGCAGTTTGGACCAACGAGGCGAGTTTTCTTTCCCTGCATGTAACGTCTGACCGCGACCATGTCCAAAACTGGAATACCCTCGGTGATACAAACAACGAGATCAAGTTCTGCGTCTACTGCTTCCATGATCGCGTCAGCAGCAAATGGAGGTGGAACGTAAATCACCGATGCATTTGCGCCCGTGCGCTCAACGGCATCGCGAACTGTATCGAATACCGGAAGACCGATGTGAGTTGTGCCGCCTTTACCAGGAGTCACGCCTCCAACCATTTTAGTTCCGTACGCGACAGCTTGTTCTGAGTGGAACGTACCTTGCGTGCCCGTGAAGCCTTGGCAGATCACTTTCGTATTTTTGTTAATCAAGATCGCCATGGCTTACACACCCTTCACAGCTGCAACAATTTTCCTGGCAGCATCCGTGAGATCGTCAGCCGCAGTGATATTCAAACCACTCTCCGCCAATTTCTTTTTACCGAGCTCAACGTTCGTACCCTCGAGGCGAACAACGAGTGGAACGCGAAGGCCGAGTTCCTTCGAAGCTGCGATTACACCATCAGCAATGATGTCGCATTTCATGATTCCACCAAAGATATTGACGAGAATCCCTTTAACGTTTGGATCTTTGAGAATAATTTTGAACGCAGCTGTTACTTTTTCTTTGCTAGCGCCGCCGCCAACGTCGAGAAAGTTTGCCGGCTCGGCGCCATGAAGTTTGATGATGTCCATCGTCGCCATCGCAAGCCCTGCACCATTCACCAAGCAGCCGATGTTGCCATCAAGTTTAATGAACGCGAGATCGAACTTCGACGCTTCGACTTCAGTTGGATCTTCTTCGGTAATATCGCGCATCTCAATGATGTCAGGATGACGAAACAAACCATTCGAGTCGAAATTCATTTTGCAATCAAGCGCGATAACGTCGCCGTCTTCAGTCTCGACGAGCGGATTAATCTCAGCAATCGAGCAATCTTTTTCTACGAACGCCTTGTACATGCTGATTAAGAACTTCGCGCATTTACTTGCGACTTTATCTTTCATGCCGATTGAAAACGCGATTTGGCGCGCTTGAAACGGTTGCAGACCAACCGCAGGATCAATTGCTACGCGGTGAATTTTTTCTGGATGTTTTTCTGCAACTTCTTCGATGTCCATTCCGCCCTCGGCGGAAGCCATTACAGTGAGTCGGCCGATCTGACGATCGAGCAAGAAAGCGACGTAATATTCTTTTTTAATCCGGCAACCTTCTTCGACGAGAAGTTTGTTGACGACTTTTCCTTCGGGTCCTGTTTGGTGCGTGATCAAAGTTTTCCCGAGAATTTCTTTTGCATACTTTTTAACTTCGTCGAGATCTTTCGCGAGTTTTACGCCGCCGGCTTTTCCGCGGCCACCAGCGTGGATTTGCGCCTTAACAACCCAAATGCCGCCACCCAATTGTTTTGCAGCGTCGACGGCTTTATCCACCGACTCGACCATCACGCCTCGAAGCGTCGCAACACCGTAGTGGCGAAGGATTTCCTTCGCTTGATACTCATGAATATTCATTGAGATTTTCCTTCTCTAGATAGGTGGGCATTTTCACCGTTTTGCCCGTCGACAGTCAATTTGGATTAGGCTAATCTCTGCCGATATTCTTATTTGCTCGAATAATTGCTCGAAAGGATTTCCATATGAAATCACCAGTTCGCGTTGCAGTGACCGGAGCCGCCGGTCAAATCGGTTACAGCCTTCTCTTCCGAATTGCTAGTGGGGCAATGCTCGGACCCGATCAACCTGTTCATCTCCAATTACTTGAGATTCCCGACGAGAAAGCCCAGAAAGCACTGAAGGGCGTCATGATGGAGCTTGAGGATTGCGCGTTTCCTCTCCTCGCAGGAATGACTGCGGCAAGTGATCCCAACGTTGCATTCAAAGACACGAACGTGGCGCTACTTGTCGGAGCGCGTCCTCGCGGTCCGGGCATGGAGCGTAAAGATTTACTCACGGAAAACGCGAAGATTTTCACAATTCAAGGTGAGGCAATCGGCAAAAACTCGGACCCGAATGTTAAGATTTTGGTTGTTGGAAACCCGTGCAACACCAACGCCTACATTGCGATGAAAACCGCTATGAAACATGGCCGCGTTAAAGCGCGCAATTTTACAGCAATGCTTCGTCTTGACCATAATAGAGCACTTGCTCAACTTTCAAACAAAACTGGAAAGCCAGTGGCTTCGTTTAAAGGCCTCACTGTTTGGGGAAACCACAGCCCAACAATGTATCCAGATTTCCGCAATGCTACTGCTGACGGCCAGCAGGTTTCAAAATTAGTCGGCCTCGGAACTTCTGAAGGCGACACTTGGAACAAAGACACGTTTATCCCAACAGTCGGAAAGCGCGGCGCCGCGATCATCGAAGCGCGCGGCTTGTCTTCCGCTGCAAGCGCGGCAAACGCAGCAGTCGATCACGTACGCGACTGGTGGCTCGGCTCGAAAAACGAGTGGGTTACTATGGGCGTTCCATCGGACGGTTCATACGGAATTCCAGAAGGAATCATTTACGGATTCCCATGCACAACTGCGAATGGCGATTATCAAATTGTAAAAGGTGTTGAGATCGATCCATTCTCAAAAGAACGCATGATGCTCACGCTAAAAGAGCTTGAAGAAGAACGCACAGGCGTTTCCCATTTGCTGTAAGCATAGTTTTCCGCGCGCGGAAAATCTCAAATTGATTCGTCGATTTTGTTTCAAATGAACTTAACGTAATTGTTTGATCATAACTAACATTGTTTACCTCAGTAACACTGTTGATTCGTTGATCGACGTTTGTAGCTTTAAACGAATCTTAGGTGGCCCCCTGCATGCAGTATCATGCTGTCGAATTTATCCGGGGGGATGAAGATGAAGCGTTCAGATTTAGTAATTGCGGTTATTATCTCATTGTTAAGCTGCGTCGCCTCTGCGGATCTTTTAAGTCCGGCTCCGGGCCTCAATGTGCTGCTATCAAATGGTCTTGGTACTGCTTCGGCTGGTGGCTTAGTTGAAATAGCTTCTCCAACAGTCTCGGCATTTGGCGAACGTCAAGATCCATCAAATTGGGCCGAAGGCAAAGGTGCGTGGGCTATCTATACTCTCTTCGAGCAAGATGCTTTAACTCGTTCGCTCGGATGTTTCCCAACAGCCGCACAAGTTCCCGTCGATATGGTGCATGTCGCTCACGAAAATCAACAATACCATTTCCTGGGTCACTGGAAGGGAAAATTGGCTCCCGGCCAAACTGTAACTATTAAAGTCAGCACATGCGCAGGTGCTGGTGATCAACCATTCACACAAACTGTTATTTCTTATCAATACATCAATAGAAAAACTAAACTCACTCATTACACGATTGGACCAGATGGCGTGAGCTATCCGAGCGCACATCCAACGACAACTACTAGCGCATATAAAGTGATATGGGGTGGTGTTTCAAACACTATGGGTAAGCCGGGTGTGTGGACTCATGTGCTTACGAACACTACGAGATACCCAATCGAGGTTTATTCAGTGGGCGTGAAAGTGGTTCTTAACTAAGACCTAAACAAAACTTTGAATAAAAAGCCGAGGCATAAACTTTGGCTTTTTCAATTCGAACTACTAGAACCAACTTTAGTTATTCGCACACCATTCAGTTGAAACCGCACCATGCGAGAATGGAACGTTGATGTTTCCAAGGATCAAGTTGTCCGTGTGAGTCGCTTGAACCTCAACGATACGAGCAAAACCGCTCTGGCTTCCACCTTTGTACGAAACGACCATGTGGGGAACTTTGATTTCTCCAAGCTTCACAGTCGTAACTTCAACAGTCGTCTCACGGCATTTGAAAGTTCCCTCAACCCAACCGTTCGCGAAGGCACTTGTGCTCACTAAGATCACTACGAGTGAAAACAAAAACTTCATCGGTTACCCCTTCATGTTTTTGATAATTTCAGAACCAAATTCAGAACATTTCAACAAAGTTGCGCCGTCCATCTGACGTTCGAAATCGTAAGTTACACGTTTTGATTGAATCGATTTTGCGAGACCGTTTTCGATCAAGCGCGCAGCTTCTGTCCATCCAAGATACTCAAGCATCATCATGCCGGAGAGAATCACTGAGCCCGGATTTACTTTATCTTGGCCAGCGTACTTCGGAGCCGTGCCGTGAGTCGCTTCGAACACCGCAGGGCCCGCGCCGATGTTGCCACCTGGAGCGATACCGAGACCGCCGACTTGTGCTGCTAGAGCGTCTGAAATGTAATCGCCGTTTAAGTTTGGCAACGCCAAAACAGAATACTCATCAGGACGCAAAAGTGCCTGTTGGAACATGTTATCAGCGATACGATCTTTGATAATGAGTTTGCCTGCCGGCGCTTTACCGTTGTGCGTGCTCCATATTTCTTCTTCAGTCACAGTCACATCACCGAAATTTTCTTTCGCTTCTTTGTAGCCCCATTCACGGAATGCACCTTCGGTGAATTTCATGATGTTGCCTTTGTGAACCAAAGTGACCGAAGGAAGTTTGCGTTCAATCGCAAACTCAATCGCCATTTTCACTAGGCGACGCGTTCCGAATTCCGACATTGGCTTAATGCCGATACCAGAGTTTGCTCGAAGCTCTTTGCCGTATTTTTTTGCGAGTGCGATGAACTCATTAGCTTCCGGAGTTCCGGCCGCCCATTCAACCCCAGCGTACAAATCTTCCGTGTTCTCACGGAAAATCACCATGTCGACTTTGTTCGGCTCTTTTACGGGAGCGGGAACGCCTGGGTACCATTTAACTGGGCGGATACACGCATAAAGATCGAGATCTTTTCTCAGAGCCACGTTCAATGAACGCATGCCTTTTCCGACTGGAGTGCCAAGAGGACCTTTGATCGAAACTGTGAATTCACGAATCGCTGCCAAAGTTTCGTCAGGGAACCAATTTCCTTCGTACAAGGCCGCGGCTTTTTCGCCAGCGTACACTTCGCACCAATGGATCTTCTTTTTGCCTTTGTACGCAGTTTCAACCGCCGCATCTAATACGCGACTGCTTGCGCGCCAGATGTCAGGACCAGTTCCGTCGCCTTCGATAAAAGTGAGAATAGGTTGATCGGGAACTTGGATTTTGCCGTTCGCGAGCACCTTAATTTTTTCGCCGGAAGTTGGAACTTTGATCTTTTGGTA
>JANOUF010000105.1:0-2998 GCA_031416685.1 Bdellovibrionales bacterium | reverse complement strand
AAAATGTGGTCCTTTAGAGATCACTCGGGCCTTCGAACAGACGGATATTTTCCGACCTTCGCGCAGCTAACGCTGCGGCTCTCGGTAAATATCCTAAACTTGTCCCGACCGACCTCTAAAGGACCACACTTTCGAGTCGCATCTGTAACGCCGGCAAAAACTCACAGGGGAATAGTATGTTCAAAGCAATTTTAACTGGTCTCGTTATCCTTTCTGCCGCTACTGGCTGCACTCGTAAAAACCAAGATGCTGTAGCGCCCGCTGCCGAAACTGCTGGCCCTGCGGCTTCAACCTCTGGCGATATTCTTGTCGGCCAGTATGGTTCGATGACTGGTGGTGAGGCGACCTTCGGAGTGAGCACCGATGAAGGTGTTCGCATGGCAATCGATGAGAAAAATTCTGCCGGCGGAGTTAAAGGTCGCAAAATCAAACTCATCACTTACGACGACCAAGGTAAGCCCGAAGAAGCTGCTGCGGTTGTAACTCGCTTGGTAACAAACGACAAAGTTGTCGCAATCCTCGGTGAAGTTGCATCAAGCCGCTCACTTGCTGCTGCGCCAATCGCGCAGAACGCAAAAGTACCGATGATTTCTCCAAGCAGCACGAACCCACAAGTGACTGCGATTGGCGATTATATTTTCCGCGTGTGCTTCATCGATCCGTTCCAAGGAACAGTGATGGCGAAGTTCGCTGTTGAAAACTTGAAAGCAAAAAAAGTTGCCATTCTTCGAGATGTAAAATCGGACTACTCAGTCGGCCTTGCGAACTTCTTCGCAAAAACTCTAAAGGAGTTGGGCGGCGAAATCGTAGCCGATGCTAGCTACTCTTCAGGCGAGATGGATTTCAAAGCGCAATTGACTCAAATCCGCTCTAAAAAACCAGAAGCGATTTTCATTCCTGGTTACTACACAGAAGTTGGCTTGATCGCACTTCAAGCAAAACAGCTCGGCATCAAAGTTCCGCTCTTGGGTGGCGACGGCTGGGATAGCTCAAAACTTTACGAAATCGGTAAAGAAGCCATCAATGGCCAGTACTTCTCGAATCACTACACGACTGAAAGCACGGACCCAACGGTTCAGGATTTCATTAAGCGCTACAAAGAGAAGTTCAACAAAACTCCAGATGGTCTCGCTGCCCTTGGTTACGATTCAGCACGCGTGTTGATCGAAGCAATGGAACGCGCATCTGAGATTTCGCCAAAGGCGATCCGCGATGAAATCGCAAAGACCAAAGACTTCGGTGGAGTGACTGGAAAAATCACACTCAACGAAGAGCGGAACGCAGTTAAATCTGCAGTTGTTGTAAAAGTAGACGGCGCTACGAACCGTTATGTTACGACGATTGCTCCGTAACGAACGATAGAGCCGAAGGCGCGCAGCTAAAATAAATAAGGGTCGTCGTGGATAATTTTATTCAGCATCTCATCAATGGTGTAAGCCTTGGCTCGATCTATGCCTTGATCGCGCTCGGTTACACCATGGTGTACGGTATCCTCCAGCTCATCAATTTTGCGCACTCTGAAGTTTATATGATTGGCGCATTCGTTGCGTACTTCCTCGTGAAGTACTTGGCGCATCTAGGTGTCTTCATTGAACCAGGAATTGGGCTTTTCATTTTGCTTCTTATCGCTTCGATGGTCGGCTGTAGCCTCGTCGGGATGATAATCGAGCGATTTGCTTATCGCCCACTTCGTCGCGCACCAAAGCTCAACACACTCATCACTGCCATTGGGGTGAGTTTGTTTTTACAATACGCAGGACAAGTTGTATTCGGTGCTGATCCGAAAAATTTCCCGACGATCCTTGAAGACCGTGCACTCTTAAAATTCGGCGACGTTGAACTGCAATTATTTGATGTGACGATTTTAACGGTCGCCGTTTTGTTTATGGCGGCCCTTCACTACATGATTCATCATACGAAGGTCGGCAAAGCCATGCGTGCCGTAAGCACAAATGCAATGGCTGCAAGTTTAATGGGTATCGACACAGACAAAATTATCGCACGCACCTTCATTATCGGTTCTTCCCTTGCTGGCGTAGGTTCAATACTCGTCGGCATGAAGTATCCAAAAATCGATCCGCTTATGGGAATGCACATTGGTCTGAAAGCCTTTGTTGCTGCGGTTCTTGGTGGAATCGGTAATCTGGGCGGCGCAGTTCTCGGTGGGATCATCATGGGACTCTCGGAAGAAATGGTCGTAGGCTATCTGTCGTCGACTTATCGTGATGCGCTTGCGTTTAGTATTTTGATTTTGATTTTGTTTTTCCGCCCAGCTGGCCTACTCGGCAAGTGGCAAGCGGAGAAAGTCTGATGACAAAAGAAACTGCAAAGAGCCTCTTTTGGAAATCGCATTTGTCTCCGACAGCTTTTTTCTTAGCACTCCTTGTTCTTGGTGCGGTCCTCGACAATTACACGAACGGTTACACTCAGCTCATCGTTCTCTACATTTTTATTAACTCGATTTTAGCTTTGAGTCTGAATCTGGTAAACGGATTTACCGGTCAGTTCTCATTGGGCCACGCAGGCTTCATGGCAATTGGAGCTTACACGGCTGGCTACCTAGCTCAGCAATCGATGGGGCCAGGCGCTCCGATGATGCTTGCACCTCCACCGTTTGAATTTCTCAACTTCCCGCTTTACGCAATTGCCGGAGGATTACTTGCTGCGCTTGCGGGTTGGTTCGTAGGCTTACCGTCCCTTCGGCTCAAAGGTGACTACCTTGCGATCGTCACTCTCGGATTTGCGGAAATCATTCGCGTGATTTTACTCAACATGGAAGCTGTCGGTGGCGCGCGTGGAATGTACGGCATCCCAGGTTCAGTTGAAGTTAAAGTTGGTTCATTGGTGATTTCGCCGTTTTTCGTATCGTTCTTCTGGGCTTCTTTTTGGATCACCATTACGTTTTTTGTTTTTTGGCGTTTAGTCCGCAGCACTCATGGCCGTGGCTTTGAAAGTGTTCGCGAAGATGAAATCGCAGCTGAAGCGATGGGGATCAACA